>NZ_JBFRCV010000006.1:0-251297 GCF_052113245.1 Arthrobacter sp. YAF34 | reverse complement strand
CGGGCCCGGCACAATCAACCAATTCAATACAATAAATTGGTATCAACAAACTTGGCACACTATTGAGTTCTCAAACAACAGACACACCCGGCACCACCACAACCAACAAACAGTCGCGGATCGCTCCGGAGCAACTTTTCAAACTTACCCGCTTGCTTCACCCTAGTCAAATCGGCGATCCAGACTCAGTCTTGCCATAGGCTTCTGGGTCTTGGTGGCCGTTCAACTCCGGGGAGCAGCGCGGAAATAAACTCTACCACCACTCGGCCCTGCTGACAAAGCCGCTCCGGAGAGGGCACGGAGAAGCCCGGAATCACGGGGATTCCGGGCTTCCCGCAGATGCTGCTCAGCTTTCACGCCGGCCGGTTCTGCTCCGGCACCGCACCTAATCCAGCGGCTTGAAGTATGCAGCCCCGAGCGGGGGAAGCGTCACCGTGAGCGTGGCCGGCTGCCCGTCGATCCCGTCGGCCGTCGCGGTCAGCGTCCCGGAGTTCTCCACCCCGGAGCCGCCATAGGTGCTCGCATCGGTGTTGAGCACTTCCTGCCAGGCACCGGCTGCGGGGACGCCGAGGAGATAGTCCGTGTGCGGTGCGCCGGAGAAGTTCATTGCGCAGACCAGCGGGTTGCCCTCGGCATCACGGCGGATGAACGTCAGGACGTTGCGGTCCGAATCGCCACCGTTGATCCACTGGAAACCCTCATGCTGGTTGTCCTGCTCGTACAGCGCCGGGGTGGACCGGTAGATCTCGTTGAGGTCCTTGGTCAGTAGCTGGATTCCCTTGTGTGCCGGGATGTCCGCGAGCCACCAGTCCAGGCCGTACTGCTCCGACCACTCTGCTTCCTGGCCAAATTCGGTGCCCATGAAGATCAGCTGCTTGCCCGGGTGTGCCCATTGGTAGCCCAGGAAGGCGCGGAGGTTGGCCAGTTGCTGCCACCGGTCGCCGGGCATCTTGCGCAACATGGAGCCCTTGCCGTGCACGACTTCGTCGTGGCTGATCGGCAGAAGGAAGTTTTCCGTGAAGGCATAGACCATTGAGAAGGTGATGGTGCCGTGGTGCCACTTGCGGTTGTACGGGTCCTCGGCCATGTACTTGAGCGAGTCATGCATCCAGCCCATGTTCCACTTGAGCCCGAAGCCCAGGCCACCACCGCTTGTGGGCGCGGTGACCCCGGGGAACGCGGTGGATTCCTCGGCGATCATGACAGCGCCCGGGTGAGTCTTGTAGACCGTGGCGTTGACTTCCTGAAGGAAGGAGATCGCCTCGAGGTTCTCACGGCCGCCGAAGCGGTTTGGCTGCCATTGCCCCTCTTCACGGGAGTAATCCAGGTACAGCATGGAGGCGACGGCGTCCACGCGCAGCCCGTCGATGTGGAATTCCTCGAGCCAGTACAGCGCATTGGCCACCAGGAAGTTGCGCACCTCCCGGCGCCCGAAATCGAAAATGAGCGTTCCCCAGTCCGGGTGCTCACCCAGGTTCGGATCGGCGTGCTCATACAGGGCTTCGCCGTCGAACCGGGCCAGAGCCCATTCATCCTTGGGGAAATGCGCCGGGACCCAGTCCAGGAGCACGCCGATGCCGGCCTGGTGGAGTTCATCGACAAGGTGCCGGAATTCATCCGGGTGCCCAAACCGCGAGGTCGGCGCGAAGTATGACGTCACCTGGTACCCCCACGACCCGCCGAAGGGGTGCTCGGCCACCGGCATGAACTCCACGTGGGTGAAGCCGAGCCATTTGACGTACTCCACGAGTTCTTTGGCCAGCTCGCGGTAGCCTAGCCCCACGCGCCACGAGCCGAGGTGGACCTCGTAGACGCTCATGGCCGAGTTGTGCGGATCACGGCCGGCGCGGGACTGCATCCACTCCTCATCCTTGAAGGCATAGGAGGGCTCCACCACCCGGGACGCCGTCAGCGGCGGAATCTCGGTCCCGAAGGCCAGCGGGTCCGCCTTCTCCACCCAGTAACCGTGCCGGGTCCGGAGCTCAAACTTGTAGCACGCCCCTGCTACAACGCCAGGGATGAAAACCTCCCACACGCCGCTGGAACCCAGCGAGCGCATGGCATGTTCCCGGCCGTCCCAGCCATTGAAGTCCCCCTTTACGCGCACGGCCTGGGCGTTCGGTGCCCAGACGGCGAAGGACACGCCGTCGACGTCGCCGAGCGAGGACTTGTAGTGCTGGACATGCGCGCCGAGGACATCCCACAGCCGCTCGTGGCGGCCCTCACCGATCAGGTGCAGGTCCACTTCGCCGACGGTCGGCAGATAGCGGTAGGGGTCGTCCATGGTCTGCGGCTCGTGATCCTTGTAGATCACCTCAAGGCGGTAGTCCGGCACGTGTCCGCGCTCGACCGGCTCCATCACAGCCACCCACACGCCGCCGGATTCGTGCGTCATGGGAACCACACCGGCCGACGTCACGACAGAAACGGCTTCCGCCAGGTGCTTCACGGTCCGGATGGTGACGTGGCCGTGGTCATCAAGGTGGGCACCCAGGACCGAGTGGGGTGCGTGGTGCTCGCCGGTCGCTACCCTCGCCAGGGTCTCACCATCCACGGACAGTGGTGCGCCGGGCCGATCGATACGTGCTGATCCTGTCATTTCTATACCTTCCGCTGCGGCTCCGGCGGCGACGCCGGAACCTGTACTGCCGAGGAGACGACGCGATGCGTTCACCGGGATGGAGAGCCAGTCCGGCCTGTTCCTGAGTTCGTAAATGACTTCGTAAAGGGCTTTGTCGAGCCAGAGCGCCACAAACAGGGGCGAGTCGCGGTCGATGCTGCCGGGGATGACTTCGGCGTAGCCGGCCAGGAAGGCCTCGGCGCAGTCATCCACCCACTTCCCGGGCACCACCGCACCGGGGTTCTCGCGGACCGCGGCGCCGGCGGCATAGTCGAAGGAGCGCAGCATGCCCACGACGTCGCGGAGCGGGACGTCGGGGAAGTTGCGTTCGGAGATGGGGCGCAGCGGTTCACCCTCGAAGTCCAGGATGGCCCAGCGTGCAGCGCTCCCGGCACCGCCGGGAACCTGCAGGATCTGCCCCAGATGGAGGTCCCCGTGGATGCGCTGGAGGCGTCCGGCGCTGGTGCCTTCGAGCCTTGCCAGGAGCCGGTTCAGTGGGTCTTCAAAGGGCCCGACGGCGTCACCGGCCTGGGCCCATGACTGGCGCACGCGCTGGGCTACGCCGGGAGCGATGTCCTGGCCGGGCGCGGATTCGGCGGCTGTGCCCAGCGCTTCGGCAAGACGCCGGTGCACGGTGGCCGTCGCGGCACCCAGCGCATGGGCTTCGGCGGTGAAGTCGATTCCCCGGCTCGCCGCGTCCACGGCGAGCCGCCAGGCATCGAGGCCGCCGGAGAGGAATTCGTGCGCCACGGCGAGTTCGCCGCGGGCGGGACGGGCGGCAACGGAGGGATCCGACCCGGGCGCGGCAGATGTCTCCCACTCCCCGGCCACCCACCCAAGCGTTGCCGGGACCTCGTCGGTGCGCCCGGCCGTCAGCGCAGCGCCGATTTCGACCTCGGGGTTGTGGCCCTCCGAGAGCACCCGGAAGAACTTCACGATGGCGGCTGAGCCGCCGTCGTCGACAATCACCGAAGTGTTCGACTGCTCGCCGGTAAGCACCTTCACCTTTCCCGTGGCGAACGGCAGACGGTAGCCGGACTCCACCAGGTGGCCGGTGGCGTTCCCCGACGGCGTGCGCCCGCCGTGGCGCATGAGTTCCAGCCAGGCGGCGACGAACGCGGCGTCGTGGACGCCGTCGTAAACCCACCGGCGGGCCGCGTCGGTGCGCGTACCGGGAAGCTCGCCGAGCAGGGCGCGTTCCGCCCCGGGCAGGGGCTCGGTGCGGAAGCTAAGCGGCACCTGGACGACGTCGGTCCGGTTGCCGTCGGGGGTGGGGTAAGTCACGGCCAGCAGCAGCACCTCGAACGCCGCCGCGCCGGGGACCCCCTCCCCGCTGCCGGAGTCGAGGCTCAGTCCGCCCGCCGGCGCGAAGGCGAACTCCGGGCTCTTGACGGGGAACCATCGCTGGCGCGGCAGCCAGGCGCCGAGCAGTCCGCTCAGGGCCGGGGCAAGGGTAGGTCGGGTCATCTCAGCCTTCGATGGACAGGACAGGCATCGCCTGGGTGAACGGAGATGCCGGGTTGGAGGCTGCGGAGCGGATCCGCAACCAGAAGAAATCGTGGCTGCCCAGCGTCAGCGTCAACGTCCCGTCATCGCCAATCGCCGGGAACGCCTGGCCGCCGAAGACGTCCCGGAGGCCGCGGCCGGCGAATTTCGGCACCCGGAGGGTGGTTGCCACGGGGTGCTGCGAGAGGTTGAAGGCGCACAGGATGGTCTCGGCGTCCTCGCCGGCGGCGTTGCCCTCCGGGAGTTCGCGCAGGTAGGCGAGGACGACGTCGTGGTCAGCTTCCACGTGCTTGAAGCCGCCGAGCCCGAAGGCGGGGTGGTTCTTGCGGACGCTCAGGATCTGGCGGGTCCAGCGCAGCAGCGAACCCGAATGCGCGGCCTCGGCCTCCACGTTCGCCATGCTGTAGTTGTAGACCAGCGACTGGATCACCGGCAGGTACAGCTTGCCGGGGTCGGCACTGGAGAACCCGGCGTTACGGTCCGGGTTCCACTGCATCGGGGTGCGGACGGCGTCGCGATCCTCGAGCCAGATGTTGTCGCCCATGCCGATTTCATCCCCGTAATACAGGAACGGGCTGCCCGGCAGGGACAGCAGCAGGGCGTTGATGAGCTCGATTTCGGAGCGGGAGTTATCCAGCAGCGGGGCCAGCCGGCGCCGGATGCCGATGTTGGCGCGCATGCGCGGATCCGGCGCGTACCAGCCGAGCATCGCGGCCCGTTCGTCGGAGGTGACCATTTCCAGGGTCAGTTCGTCGTGGTTGCGCAGGAACGTGCCCCACTGGGCGCCTTCCGGGATGTCCGGGGTGTCCTTCATCGTCTCGATGATGGGGGCCGCCTTCTGGTCCCGCAGCGCGTAGTACAGGCGCGGCATGATCGGGAAGTGGAACGCCATATGGCACTCGGGCTCCTCCTCGGTGCCGAAGTACTCCACCACTTCGGCGGGCGGCTGGTTCGCCTCGGCAATGATCACGCGGCCCGGGTAGCTCTCATCGACCATCCGGCGCAGCTGGCGCAGGAACTCGTGGGTCTGCGGCAGGTTTTCGCAGTTTGTGCCCTCCTCCTCGAAGAGGTACGGAATGGCGTCGGCGCGGAACCCGTCAATGCCCTGGTCCAGCCAGAACCGCACGACGTCGAAGAGCGCGTCAATGACTTTGGGGTTCTCGAAGTTGAGGTCCGGCTGGTGGCTGAAGAACCGGTGCCAGAAGAACTGCCGCCGGATGGGGTCGAAGGTCCAGTTGGATTCCTCGGTGTCCACGAAGATGATGCGGGCGTCTTCATATTTCTCGTCCGTGTCGCTCCAGACGTAGAAGTCGCCGAAGGGCCCGTCGGGGTCCTTCCGCGACTCCTGGAACCACGGGTGCTGGTCCGAGGTGTGGTTCAGCGGCAGGTCGATGATCACCCGCACGCCCCGGGCATGGGCCTCCGCAACGAGCCGTTTGAAGTCGCTGATGGTGCCGAACTCGTCCAGCACCGAGTTGTAGTCCGAGATGTCGTAGCCACCGTCGCGCAGCGGGGACTGGAAGAAGGGCGGGAGCCAGAGGCAGTCGACGCCCAGCCACTGCAGGTAGTCCAGTTTCTCGATCAGGCCGTGGAAGTCGCCTGAGCCGTCGCCGTTCCCGTCCGCGAAGCCCCGGACCAGCACCTCGTAGAACACCGCCTTGCGGTACCACAGAGGATCGTGCTGGAGGCCCGGGGCGTTCAGCTCGAAGCTTCCCCTCGGGCTGAAGTGCTGGCTGGGATTCTGGGTGCTGAAACTCAAGTGCACTACCTCCGGATGCTAAGAATGTGAGCGGGCTCGACGTGCGGGTCCAGGCGGACGTAGTTGTACTCCCCCCATTCCCAGCTCTCGCCGGTCAGCAGGTCATCGACCACGAAACGGCCATTGTGCGTGAGGTTCTCCGCGTCCAGTTCCAGCGCCGGCAGGTCCAGGGACACGGTGCTCTCCTTGGTAACGTGCGGGTCGACGTTCACGACGATGACCAGGGTGTCCTTGGTCCCGTCGGGGAGGGTCTTGTGCTTGGAAAACACCACGGTGGAATTGTCCGTGCTCTGGTGCACCGTCAGGTTCTGCAGGTCCCCGAGGGCCGGGTGCGCCCGGCGGATCTCGTTGAGCCGCGTCAGGTACGGGGCCAGGCTGCGCCCGTGTTCGGCGGCCGCGTCCCAGTCGCGGGCCTTGTACTCGAACTTCTCGTTGTCGATGTACTCCTCGGCGCCGGGCCGGGCCACGTGTTCGTAGAGCTCAAAGCCGGCGTACACGCCCCAAATCGGGCTTGCCGTGGCGGCGAGCGCGGCACGGATCTTGAACGCCGCCGGGCCGCCGAACTGCAGGTATTCGGTGAGGATGTCCGGGGTGTTGACGAAGAAGTTCGGCCGGAAGTAGGCCGGCGATTCGTGGCTGACCTCCTGGAAGTACTCCTCCAGTTCCTCCTTGGTGTTCCGCCAGGTGAAGTACGTGTAGGACTGCTGGAAGCCTGCCCGGCCCAGTGCGTGCATCATGGCCGGGCGGGTGAACGCCTCGGCGAGGAAGACGACGTCGGGGTGCTTCTTGTTGACCTTGCCGATCAGCCATTCCCAGAACCACACGGGCTTGGTGTGCGGGTTGTCCACCCGGAAGACCTTTACCCCATGGCTGATCCAGAGCATCACGATCCGCAGAATTTCGTTGGACAGCCCGGCGGGGTCGTTGTCGAAATTCAGCGGGAAAATGTCCTGGTATTTCTTTGGCGGGTTCTCGGCGTAGGCGATACTGCCGTCCACCCGGGTAGTGAACCATTCCGGATTGCTTTGCACCCAGGGGTGGTCCGGGGCCGCCTGCAGGGCCAGGTCCAGCGCCACTTCGAGTCCCAGCTCACCGGCCCGGGCTACGAAGGCGTCGAAGTCCTCGAAGGTGCCCAGGTCGGGGTGGATGGCGTCGTGGCCGCCCTCCGCGGACCCGATGGCCCACGGCGAGCCGGGATCATGCGGTCCGGCGATCAGGGTGTTGTTCGGGCCCTTGCGGTGTTGGACACCGATCGGGTGGATCGGCGGCATATAGATGATGTCGAAGCCCATGGCGGCGACCGCGTCAAGGCGTTTCGCGGCGGTGCGGAAAGTGCCGGAGGTCCATTCCCCGGTCTCATGGTTGCGCACGGCACCTTCGGAGCGCGGAAAGAATTCGTACCAGGAGCCGCAGCCCGCGAGCGCACGCTCCACCAGGAGCGGATAGGGCTCGGACACCGTCACATGTTCGCGGACGGGCTGGCGGTCAATCACCGCGGCCACCTCGGCGCTGAAGCCGGCGGCGAGCCGGTCCTCCGGGGTCCGGGAGGTGTCGGAGAGGACGACGACGGCCATCCGCAGGGTCCGGCGGTCAGCGGAGGGACGCGAGGCATCCTCGGAGGCCTCCGCCAGCAGTGCCGCGCCTTCGGCGAGCATGAGCTCGACGTCGATGCCGGCCTCCACCTTGACCTCGGCGTTGTGGTGCCAGGTGCCGTAACGGTCGTGCCAGGCCTCGATCACGAAGGACCAGTTGCCGGTGGCGGGCGGGGTCAGGAGGCCTTCCCAGCGGTCGGTACCCATTCCGCGCGGTCCGCGCGGCGGGGCGAGGCGCACCCGCTGGCGCTCCTTGCCGCGGGGGTCGAGCAGGACGGCGCTGACGCCGAGCTGGTCGTGGCCTTCACGGAAGGCGGTGGCTCCCACCACAATGGTTTCGCCCGCGACAGCTTTGGCCGGGAACTTTCCGTTCTCTACTGACGGCTGCACGGCGGTGATCGGAAAACGGCCAAATCGAAGGCCATCCGTGATCAGGGCCTTGGGCTTTTGCTTGGACACGGCACTGGTTCGCGAGTTATTCGTCACAGGCTCGACGTTATCGACAAAACCGTCAGAATGCTAAGGCCTCGAACGATTTCCGGGCGTTTCCCGTTGTGACCTGAACGATATCCGTCATTTACCGGAAAGAATCTTAAAGCGGTTCCGGGGCAACGACTTGTCCGTTAGTGTTTCGCTGGTGAAGGCAATCCGCAGATTTACTGTTCGAACCGTTCTTCCGGAGTCCATCCGGCCGTTGGCCCGGCTCGCCACCAATCTTCGGTGGTCCTGGCACCGGCCCACCCGGGAGCTTTTTGAGGGGCTCAACCCCGGGATCTGGGCGGAGAGCGACCACGACCCCGTGACCTTCCTGGGCTTGGTCAGCCGGGAAGAGCTCCAGCGGCTCGCGGCGGACCAGGACGTGGTGCAGCGTGTCCATGCCGCTGCCGACGATCTCGACCGGTATCTGGACCAGCCGCGTTGGTACCAAAGCCTGGGCGACGGCGCCCCCTCCTGCATCGCCTATTTCTCCCCCGAGTTCGGCATCACCGAGGTCTTGCCGCAGTACTCCGGCGGCCTGGGCATCCTGGCCGGAGACCACCTCAAGGCGGCGTCGGATCTCGGCGTGCCGCTGATCGGCGTTGGCCTGCTGTACCAGGCCGGCTACTTCAAGCAGTCGCTCTCCCGCGATGCGTGGCAGCAGGAAACGTACCCGGTCCTTGACCCGGACGGCCTGCCCCTGACGCTCCTGCGCGAGGCCTCGCCGGACGGTAACGGCAGGCCCGTCCAGATTTCCCTTCCGCTCCCCCAGGGCCGGCGCCTCCTGGCGCACGTGTGGCGGGCCGACGTCGGGCGTGTTCCGCTGCTGCTGCTGGACTCCAACGTTCCGGGCAATGACGAGGCCGCCCGCGGCATTACCGACCGCCTGTACGGCGGCGGCGGAGACCACCGGCTGCAGCAGGAGCTCCTGCTGGGCATGGGCGGGGTCAAGGCGCTGCGCGAGTTCCAGCGGCTCACGGGGGTGCCCGCGCCGGAAGTCTTCCACACCAACGAGGGCCACGCCGGCTTCCTCGGCGTCGAACGGATCCAGGAACTGATGTCCGGCACGGAGCCGCTGAGCTGGGAGGAAGCCCTGGCTGCCGGGCGGGCCTCCACCGTGTTCACCACCCACACGCCGGTTCCGGCGGGGATCGACCGCTTCGAAATCTCGCAGATCCAGCACTTCTTCGAAGCGGGCCTCGCCCCGGACGTGCCGGTCGCGAAAATCCTGGACCTGGGCCGTGAGGACTTCGCCGACGGCAACCCGTTCGTCTTCAACATGGCCGTCATGGGACTGCGGCTGGCCCAGCGGGCCAACGGCGTGGCCAAACTGCACGGCGTGGTCTCCCGCGGCATGTTCTCCGCCCTCTGGCCCGGGTTCGACCACTCCGAAGTTCCCATCACCTCGGTCACCAACGGCGTGCACGTCCCCACCTGGGTGGACCCCCGGATCTCGGCGCTGGCCCGCGACGAGTTCGGCGCCGAGGCGGAGGCGCAGGGCCGCTGGGACCTGGCCTACAACGTCACCGACGAAGCCCTCTGGGCGCTGCGGCGGGAGATGCGGGTGTCCCTCGTCGAGGACGTCCGGCGCCGACTCCGGGCCGCCTGGAAGAAGCGCGGCGCGGCCGACGCCGAGCTGGCCTGGACGGACTCCGTCCTGGACCCGGACATCCTGACCATCGGCTTCGCCCGGCGCGTGCCGACCTACAAGCGGCTGACCCTGATGCTGCGGGATCCCGAGCGGCTCAAGGCACTCCTGCTGCACAAGACGCATCCCATCCAGCTGGTGATCGCCGGGAAGTCGCACCCGGCCGACGACGCCGGCAAGAAGATGATCCAGGATCTCGTCCGGTTCACCGACGACCCCGCGGTGCGGCACCGGATCGCGTTCCTGCCCAACTACGACATCGCCATGGCCCGGACCCTGTTTCCGGGCTGCGATGTGTGGCTGAACAACCCCCTGCGCCCGCTGGAGGCCTGCGGGACCTCCGGCATGAAAGCGGCGCTGAACGGGTCGCTGAACCTGTCGGTCATGGACGGCTGGTGGGACGAAATGTACGACGGCGAGAACGGCTGGGCGATCCCGACCGCGAACAACGACGCCTCGCCGGAAGAGCGCGACGACATCGAGGCAGCGGCACTCTATGAACTGCTCGAATCCCAGGTGGCGCCGCGGTTCTACGGGCTGACAGTCTCCCACGCGGCCGGCGCGGCCGGCGCGTCCGAGCCCGGCCCGCAGTCCGTTCCCACCCACTGGGTCTCCATGATCAAGCACACGATGTCCCACCTTGGCCCGGCGGTCTCCGCGGAGCGGATGCTCAAGGACTACGTCAACGTGCTCTACCGTCCCGCGGCGATCGCGGGACGCCGCGCGGTGGCCGAGAACTACACCCAGGCCAAGGCCTTGGCGGCGTGGACCTCGCGGATCCGGGCCGCGTGGCCGCAGATCCAGGTGGAGCACGTCGACTCGGTAGGGGTCTCCGAGGACCCGCAGATCGGCGACCTGCTCCAGGTCAATGCTTACGTGGCCCTGCGCGAGCTCACCCCGGACGACGTCTCGGTTGAGGTGGCCTACGGCCGGGCCGAGGACAGCGACGAGCTGACGGACATCACGGTCGCGGAACTAAAGGCCGCCGAAGACCTCGGCAAGGGCCGGCATCTCTTCAGCGGCACGCTGGTGATCGACCGGTCCGGGTCCTTCGGCTACACCGTGCGCGTGCTGCCCAAGCATGAGGCGCTGGCGTCCAAGGCGGAGCTCGGCCTCATCGTCAACGCCTAGCCTCCTTCGGGGGCAGACGCGTTAGCGGCGGTCTGGGCGGTCGAGACCGTGTAGACCACCTAGACGCAGACGGCGATGACTTCCAGACTGGTGCCGGCGTAGCTTTCGGCGTCCTGCAGGGTTTCGCAGATGACGCCGAAGGAGCGGTCCGCGCGGAGGACGGCCGGAACCTGCCAGATGACGGTGACGGGGGCCTCGCCGTCGTCCGTCACGGCATCGGCGACGTCGTGCAGCGAATCGTGCAGGGCGTCCAGGTCCACGCCGTCGTCCTCGGGGAAGTCGAGCAGCTCGCTGAACGTGTCCAGGACCGCCTGTTTGGATTCGGCGGCGGGGACCAGCAGGGTGCGGCGGCCGGCGTCGTCGATTTGTTCCTTGAGTTCTTCGATGGTCCAGGCGTCTGCCGAGTAAATCTTCATGGGGTCCTTAATCGCAGGTCTCTAGGTGCGGTAAATGTTGATCGTGTTGGCCTGCACCAGGTCCCGCTCGCCGGAGGCAACGCGGGCGCCCTGACGCCGGTCGTGGAGCTCGGAGGTAGTCATGCGAAGCTCGAAGAGCCGGTGCCCCGAGCCGTCCTCGTTGCTGAGCCGGGGCAAGGTGACCTTGACGTCGCCGGCGCCGCCGTTGACCACCACCAGACCGTCCACGTGCCCGTCGTCGGACCCGAGCAGAAGCTGGATCACCCGGTGGCCGGGGTCATTCCACGTGTCGGCTGACATGGGGTTGCCGTTCGCGTCGAACCAGTGGAAATAGGACTGGGTGTCGCGCGCGGGGTAATCATGCGGCTGACCGGACAGGAACTCCTTGCGGAGCCTGATGACCCGTTTGGTGGTGCGCAGCATGGCATGCGATTCCGTGGTGGTGGTCCAGTCAATCCAGGTGAGTGCGTTGTCCTGGCAATAGGCGTTGTTGTTCCCCTGCTGGCTCCGGCAGATCTCATCCCCGGCGGTAATCATGGGCACGCCCTGGGAAATCATCAGGCAGGCCATCAGGTTCCGCCTGCTCAGGGCCCGCCGGGCAAGGATGTCCACGTCTTCGGTGGGGCCCTCGACGCCGTGGTTGTAGCTGCGGTTGTCGCCGTGCCCGTCGCGGTTCTGCTCGCCGTTGTCCTCGTTGTGCTTGCGGTCGTACGCCGTCAGATCGGCCAAGGTGAAGCCGTCGTGGGCTGTCAGCAGGTTCAGCGAGGCCAGCCGGGACCGGCCCGAAGACTCGAACAGCTGGGCGGATCCTGAGAGGGCGTCCGCGAGGCGGGCCACCGGGCCGCCGCTGCCGCCGGCGTCGATCGCGGCGCGGTCGGCGAGCCAGAAGCTGCGGACGGCGTCGCGGAAGTGGTCGTTCCAGTCCACCCAGCCGGCCGGAAACCGGCCGGTCTGCCAGCCGCCGTAGCCCACGTCCCAGGGTTCGGAAATCAATTTGACGCCGGAGAGGACAGGATCGGCGCCCACCGCGACGAGGAAGGGGTGCCGGGGATCGAATTCGTTGGCGCTGTTGCGGCACAGCGTGACGGCAAGGTCGAAGCGGAAGCCGTCGATATGGAACTCGTTGACCCAATAGCGCAGGGAATCCAGCACCAGCTGCACCACGCGGGGTTCGCCGAAGTTCAGGCTGTTGCCGCAGCCCGTGGTGTCCACATAGTGGCCGTGCCCGTCGTTGCGGTAATACTCCATCTCGCCCAGGCCGCGGAAGCTCAGGGTGGGCCCGTCCGTCCCGCCCTCGGCGGTGTGGTTGTAGACGACGTCGAGGATGACCTCGAGCCCGGCGGCGTGGAGGAGCTTGACCATGCCCTTGAACTCATCCTGGACCGCATGCGCGCCGGCCACCTGCGCGGCCTCGGTGGCGTAGCCCGGGTGGGGGGCGAAGAAGGCTGCCGTGTTGTAGCCCCAGTAGTTCGTGAGCCCGAGTTCCTGCAGGTGCGGCTCGTCCACGTGGAAATGGACGGGCAGGAGCTGGATCGCCGTGACGCCCAACGAAATCAGGTGCTCGATCATGGCCGGGTGGGCCATCCCGGCGTAGGTGCCCTGCAGGTCCTCGGGAATGTCCGGGTGCAACTTGGTCTGGCCCCGGACATGGGCCTCGTAGACAATCGTGTTGCGCCACGGCACCCGGGGGCTGCGGTCCAGTCCCCAGTCGAAGTCATTGCCGACCCGGACGTTCGTGATCATCTCTTCACGTTCGTCCACGGCCCGGCCGTACGGGTCCATCAGCAGCGGTTGCTCGCCGGCGGCATCAAAATCCGTGGCGGGCATGGACAGCGGGAGGGCCTCGTGATCCGGCGAGGCACGGAAACCGTAGCGCGAACCGGCGGGAATGCCCTCCACAATGCCGTGGTGGACGCCGTCCGTGATGTTGGGCAGCGTCTTGAGCTGCCAGCTTCCCCCGGGCGGCTGATACGCAATCTCAAGGGTGGTCACGCCGGGCGCGTACACAGCAACGTTCGCAAACGCGCCCCGGGGATCGTCCACGTCCGGCGACCCGGTAAGCGGAACGCTGATCCCCAGCGGAAACGCTCGCGAAGCGTCTACGGTGGAAGCTGTATCTATAAAGGGCATAACCATTGCTTAAAGCTTAGCCGGGCCGGACAAATGGCCCCCGTTTTCGTTTTCATGACGTTTTGCAGTGTACGGAACCGCCACCCTGCATACTGGAATGAAGCGCCGAGTTGGAGGTAATTGTGCGCGCAGCAATAGCCCAAATCATCACCGGCCGGGACCTGGCCGCGAACCTGGCCCTCGTCGAGACCTACGCGCGGCAGGCAAAGGCCGGCGGCGCGGACCTTGTGGTCTTCCCGGAAGCCACGATGCGGTCCTTCGGCAATTCGCTCCTGGACATCGCCGAACCATTGGACGGGCCGTGGGCATCACGCCTGCGCGCCCTCGCCGCGGAACTCGACGTTGTGGTTGTCGCCGGGATGTTCACCCCGGGGACCTCCGGCGACGCCGCCAAGGTCCGCAACACTTTGCTGGTCACCGGCCGCGGCCTCGAGGCCAGCTACGACAAGATCCACCTGTTCGATGCCTTCGGTTTTGCGGAGTCGGACACGGTTGACGCCGGCACGGACCCGGTGACCTTCGAGCTCGACGGCGTGAGGTTCGGCCTGGCCACCTGCTACGACATCCGTTTCCCGGGCCTGTTCACGGAAAACGCGGATCGCGGCGCCGACGTCAACATCGTGTGCGCCTCGTGGGGCTCCGGTCCCGGCAAGGCCGACCAGTGGAAGCTCCTGGCCCGCGCCCGCGCCCTCGATTCCACCACCATGGTCCTCGCCTGCGGCCAGGGCGACCCCGCCAGCCAAGGCATCCCGGTCAAGGGCTCCGCGCCCACCGGAGTCGGGCACTCCGTGGTCGTCTCCCCCATGGGCGAGATCCTCGCGGAGCTCGACGGCGCCCCCGGCCTGCTCTTCGCCGACCTGGACACCGCCACCGTCGAAGAGGCCCGCACCAAACTCCCGGTCCTGGCCAACCGGCACAAGTTTTAAGCGGCACCAACCGTTCGCCGTGGTGCTTCCGGTTGTGCTCACCCACGCGGTCACCAACGGCTGGGCTGCTTGAAGAGACGCTCCCTCACGTTTCGCACGTTAAGGGGAAACGCTCCCCCACAAGATGTGAGGGAGCGTTTGCCATCCTGCCGCCAAAGGTGAGGGAGCGTCGTAGACGGAATCGGAGTTTTGCTAAGGAGCGCATCGCCGACCAGAGCGAAGCGAGGCCGCCCGCGGCCGGAAGCGTCGACGGGAGGAAGGGGCTGACCGCTAAGCGACGGCAAAACTCCGGTTCCGGCGGAACCCGGCCCAAGAAGAAGCGGCGAAGACTACTTGGCGGCGCGCTGGCGGGAGATTTCGTAGAGGGAGATGCCGACGGCCATGGAGGCGTTGAGGGATTCCATGGCGGAGTCGATCGGGATGGAGACGATCTGGTCGCAGTTTTCGCGGACCAGGCGGCTCAGGCCCTTGCCCTCGGAACCTACGACGAGGCATACGGGCTCGGTGGCCAGGGAGAGATCGGGCAGCGAGACGTCGCCGTCGCCGTCGAGCCCCAGGACGTAGATGCCCATGTTCTTGAACGCCTTGAGCGTGTTGTTCAAGTTGGCGGCCCGCGCGACGGGTACCCGGACAGCTGCGCCGGCACTGGTTTTCCAGGCCGAGGCGGTGACGCCCACGGACCGGCGCTCCGGGACGATGACGCCGTGGCCGCTGAAGGCCGAGACGGAGCGGATGATCGCGCCGAGGTTGCGGGGATCGGTGATGCCGTCCAGAGCGACGAAGAGCGGGGCGTTGGCCACGTGGCCCTTCTTCCAGGCCGCGAGGGTCTCTTCGGCGAGTTCGAACGCGTCCTGGTATTCGTACGGCGGGATCTGCAGCACGAGTCCCTGGTGGATGGCGTCGTCGGTCATCCGGTCGAGCTCGGGCTTGCCGGTCTCCATCAGCGGGATGCCGCGTTCGGCGGCGAGCTTCAGGGATTCCTTGACGCGGTCGTCCATTTCGATGCGGACGGCGACGTGCAGGGCCTTGGCCGGGATGCCGGCGCGCAGGGCTTCGACCACGGAGTTGCGGCCGGTGACGACCTCTTCCGTGGCGCGGCCCTTGGGACCGGAGCGGCCGGTGCGGGCCGCGGCACTCGTGGTCCGGCTTCCGCTGGCGCGCTTGGCCTCGGAGCGTTCGGCGAGCTGCTTGTTCTTGAACGCCTTGTGGTACGGGCGGTCCTCCGCCTTCGGCGTGGGGCCCTTGCCCTCAAGTGCCTTGCGGCCGTGACCGCCGGTTCCGACGGAGGGGCCCTTCTTCAATTTGACCGAGCGGCGACCGTTGTTGGCCATGAGTTTCACCCTTTAAATACGCGATTCGTTGACAAGTCTGACCTCCAGTCTACTGACTCGCGTTAAATCCACGACCGGAAGGGACGACGGCGGCCCACCTCACCGGCCGCCGGCAACGAGGTTCAGCCGCGCTTCAGGCTCCAGCTCGCCCCGTCCGGGCCGTCCTCGACGACGACGCCCGCGGCGGCCAGGGTGTCCCGGATGGCATCGGACGCCGCCCAGTCCTTGGCGGCCCGGGCCTGTGCCCGCGCCTCCAGTTGCGCCTCGACCAGGACACCCAGGGCCAGGGTGGCGCCCTCGTCGACTGCCGGCGCCGCGGTGTCGTTGAGACCAAGGACACGCATCATGTCCGTGACGCTGGCCAGTGCCTGCCGGGCGTCGTCGAGCTGGCCGGCGGTGAGCGCGGTGTTGCCGGTCCGGACGGTCTCGTGCAGGACGGCGAGGGCCTGCGGCACGTTGAGGTCATCGTCCATGGCGGCCGCGAATGCATCCGGAACCGTGCCGTAGGTGAAGGAGCCGACAGCGCCGTCCTGCGTCATCGTGGCCCGAAGTGCGCGGCTGATGAACCCGTCAATCCGTTCGACGGCGGCGGCCGCCTCCTGCAGGGACGTCGGCTGGTAGTCCAGGACCGAGCGGTACTGTGCCTGGCCGAGGTAGTAGCGGACCACGCGGGCGGGGGCGAGTTCGAGCATCTCGGCCGGGCTGACGGTGTTGCCGATGGACTTGGACATCTTCTCGCCGGCGTAGGTGACCATGCCGTTGTGCATCCAGAAGTTGGCGAAGCCGTGGCCTGCCGCCTGGGACTGCGCCATTTCGTTTTCGTGGTGCGGGAAGCGCAGGTCCAGGCCGCCGCCATGGATGTCGAACTCGGTGCCGAGGTACTTGGTGACCATGGCCGAGCATTCGAGGTGCCAGCCCGGGCGGCCGGCGCCCCACGGGGAGGACCAGCTCGCTGTCGTCGGCTCGCCGTCCTTGTAGCCCTTCCACAGCGCGAAGTCGCGGGGGTCCCTCTTGCCGCGCGGGTCGGCGTCCGGCGCGCCCTGCATGTCGTCGATCTTCTGGCGCGTGAGCGTGCCGTACTTGTTCCACGAGCGCACGTCGAAGTAGACGTCGCCGGAGTCGTCCAGGGCAGGGTAGGCGTGGCCGCGGTCGATCAGCAGCTGAATGAGGGCGTGCATTTCCGGGATGTGTCCGGTGGCGCGGGGCTCATAGGTGGGGCGGGAGACACCCAGGGTGTCGTAGGCCTTGAGGAATTCCTGCTCATAGCGGTAGGCCAGCGCCCACCATTCCTCGTTCCGGACGGCTCCGGGCTCGTCCTCGAAGTCCGGACCGAAGGAGGCCGCGGACTTGGCGAGGATCTTGTCGTCGATGTCCGTGACGTTTCGGACCGCCGTCACGCGGAAGCCCCGGTACTGCAGCCACCGGGTCAGCTGGTCGAACGCGATGGCGGAGCGGATGTGCCCGACGTGCGGCATGCCCTGCACGGTGGCTCCGCAGTAGTACAGGCTCACTTGGCCAGGTACCAGGGGGACGAAGTCGCGGACTTCGGCGGATGCTGTGTCGTAAAAGCGCAGGGTCACCGCTCCAGATTAGCCGATGGCGCTCCGCGGGCTTACCGGCAGCCTAATCTGCGGCGATGACGGGCCGGGCGAGGCTGCGGCCGGTCATCGGCAGGCTATTTGCAGTACTGCCCGATCTTGTTGATCTCTTCCGTGAGCTGGGCCGTCTGTTCTTTCGTCTTGGTCCCCGCCGGGCTCGCGGCGACTTGCTTCATGATGTCGGCCATCTTCTGGATGGGGGCTCCCACCTCCGGGGCCACCTTGTCCGCGACTTCCTGGTAGTGCTGGCCGATTTGGCCGGCCTGCTCCTTCGCGGTCCCGGACGGCACGAAGGTATCGGTGTTGAGGAACTTGCAGCTGTCCGCAACGCTGAGCCTCGGCGTGGGGCTGGGGGTTGGCGGCGTGGCGGGGCTGGCGCAGCCGGTCAGCAGGGTCCCGGCGACGAGTACGACGGCGGTCAGCAGCTTCTTCACGGCAGGTCTCCTGGCAGTTTGAAACGGGATGTCACAGCGGGTCTCCACCCCTCAAGCGTAGGCGACGGAGGCGGCAGTGTTTAGCTTGCCGTGCTTAACCTGCCGTGCTTAACCTGCGGTGCTTAACCTGCAGTGCTCAACCTGCGGTGTGTAGCCGGCAGTGACGTTTAGCCTGCGGTGGTCAGCCGGCCGGGTAGACGAGCGCCGTTGCCACGGCCGAGATCCCCTCGCCCCGGCCGGTGAAGCCGAGCCCGTCGCTCGTGGTGGCCGTGACGCTGACCGGCGCACCGGCGGCGTCGCTGAGGACCCGCTGGGATTCCTCCCGCCGCGGGCCGAATTTGGGTCGGTTGGCCACGAACTGGACGGCGATGTTCCCGATTTCGAAGCCGTGGGCCCGGACAATCCGGGCGGCCTCGGCCAGCAGGGTCACGCCCGACGCCCCGGCATATTCGGGCCGGTCCGTGCCGAAGTGCGTGCCGAGATCCCCGACCCCGCAGGCCGAGAAGAGCGCGTCGGCGGCGGCGTGGGCCACGGGGTCGCCGTCGGAATGGCCGGACAGGCCGCGCTCCCCCTCCCAGAAGAGCCCGCCGAGCCACAGCGGCTGGGGCTCGTTGTCCGCGGCAAAGGCATGGACATCGATGCCGATCCCGGTCCTGGGAAGGACCGGGGGAACGACTGGCGGATTCGTGGACATGCTCATCCCTCCACCCAGCGTGCGCCCAGGGGGCCTTCGAGGAGCCCCTCGGCCAGGATCAGATCCAGGGGCGTGGTGATCTTCAAGGACTGGCTGGCCCCGCGCACAGCGTGGACGGGGACGCCGAGGAGCTCCACGAGCATCGCGTCGTCCGTGACCAGGGCGGCCCGGTCGGCGTCGAACCCGGCGGCAGCCTCGTGGGCCTGCTTGAGGGTGCCGAGGGCGAAGCCCTGCGGCGTCTGCACGGCGCGGAGGAGCTCCCGGGGTGCTGTCCCGGTGACCAGTTCCGGGGCCACCGCGGCGCCGTCGCCAGTTGTGGCTTCCACGGTCTTGACGGTGTCAACCACCGGAATCACCGGGATGACGGCTGCGGCGCCAGCGCCAAGCGCCGCCACCACGCGATGAAACACGGATTCCGGCGCCAGTGCCCGGGCGGCATCGTGGACCAGCACGGAGTCCACCTCGGGCAGGAGCGCTGCCATTGCGGCCCGGACTGAATCGGCGCGGCTCGCCCCGCCGTCGACCACCGTCACGACCGGAACCTGGATACCGTGACTGGATGCCGCCGTGCGGCGGTGCAAGGCGGCAAGTTCCTGCTCGAACGCCGCGCAGATCGCCTTCAGCTCGGAATCTCCCGGGGGGACGGCGACGCAGATCTGCTGCGCGATCCCGGCGGCCGCCACACCGCGCAAGGCGTGGGTGAGGATGCTGTCCCCGCCCAGCGGCACCCGGGCCTTCGGCATGCCATAGCCCAGGCGCTGGCCGGAGCCGGCAGCCACAACAATGACCGCCGTAACGGGACCGGCCGGTGACGTTTTCGTCGGTGCAGTATCCATGCGCACAAGACTACGTCCCCGCGCCCCGGAGGATCCCAACTGGCGGGATTTGGGCAAAAAGAAGCCCCGGCGGCCTGACGCCACCGGGGTTCGATTCTTATCCGTGCCGGCCCTGCTGGGGCCAGCCTCTGCTAGGAAGCCAGGACCTCGTCGAGAACGCTTGCGGCCTTCTCTTCATCGGTCTTTTCAGCCAGTGCCAGTTCCGAAATCAGGATCTGACGGGCCTTGGCCAGCATGCGCTTCTCTCCGGCGGAGAGACCCCGGTCGTGATCGCGGCGCCAGAGATCGCGGACGACCTCCGCTACCTTGATGACGTCACCGGAAGCAAGCTTTTCCAGGTTTGCCTTGTAACGACGTGACCAGTTCGTGGGCTCCTCAGTGAACTCGGCCCGCAGCACGTCGAATACGTGCTCCAAGCCTTCCTTGCCCACTACATCCCGAACCCCAACCAGGTCAACGTTTTCTGCTGGAACTTCAATGGTCAGATCACCCTGAGCCACCTTGAGCTTGAGATACATTTTCTCTTCGCCCTTGACGGTGCGCATCTTGATTTCTTCAATTTTGGCTGCACCGTGGTGAGGGTAAACTACTGTCTCGCCGACCTCAAAAACCATGTGGACATTCCCCTTTCCCGCAGACCAGTTTATCACGATTAAGGCATACAACTGGCATCTAAACGGGCCGGGAACCGCATGAATCCGGGGAAAATGGCCTCAATCCACCCCCTCAAACCCCTTGACGGATGCAGATAATAGTGCCTCCTGACCTAACTGCCAAGAGGTTTCGGACCCCGTACGGACCGGCTCCGGACACCCGGGACGCGCGCCTGCGCGCGCCTATGTGTAGGCGCCGAATCCTCGTTTGGGCCGATTGCGGCTAGGCTATGGCTGAATAATGTTTCAAGACTCGAGGAGTGCGTGACGTGCGTTTCACTGCGATGAACCGGGGCCAGCGCGGCAAGCTGGCAATGGCAACGGCTGCACTTGGCATCGGCCTGTTGTCCCTGACCGGTTGCGGCTACATCAACCCCCAGCAGACCTCGCAGCAGTACGCGGCATCGGACGGAACCCGCACTGATCTCGGGCCGCTGCAGCTGCGCAACTTCATCATCGTCGCCGACGGCGCTGACAAGCCGGGCCGCGTGATCGGCGCCGTGTACAACACCTCGTCCAAGGACGTCGTGCTGACCATCAAGGGCACAGACGGCTCGCAGACCCAGGTTCCGGTCAAGCAGAACTCCCACACCATGCTCAACGACACCTCTGACGCGGCTATCCTGAACCCCGCCGGCGCCAAGCCGGGCGCCATCGTCGAGGTCACCATCTCGGAGAACGGCACCAACCAGGACGCCAAGTTCAAGGTTCCGGTCATGGACGGCACGATTGTCGACTACAAGAAGTACCTGCCGACGTCGGAGCCGACGGCCAGCAGCACGGCGACCTCCACCGAGACGGCCACGCCGACGCCGAGCAGCACCGTTAGCCCCTAGCCTCCGCGGCTGGACGCCCCGCCAAGGGACGCACTGCAAAAGGAGGGGCACCTGCGGGTGCCCCTCCTTTTGCATGCCGTGTGTTCTTTTTGCGGGGTGGTCGTACGCAGGGTGTTTTTTAGGGCTCGAACTTGTAGCCCAGCCCGCGGACGGTGATCAGGTACCGCGGCGCGGAGGCATCCGGTTCGATCTTGCTGCGCAGCCGCTTGACGTGGACGTCGAGGGTCTTGGTGTCCCCCACGTAATCCGAGCCCCAGACCCTGTCGATCAGCTGGCCGCGGGTCAGGACCCGGCCGGAGTTCCGCAGCAGCATCTCGAGCAGCTCGAACTCCTTAAGCGGCAAGGCGACCTGCTCGCCGCCGACGCTCACCACGTGGCGTTCAATATCCATCCGGACAGGACCGGCCTGCACCGTGCTGGAGACGAGTTCCTCCGGCTCGCTCTGGCGCCGCAGGACAGCCCGCACCCGGGCGACGAGTTCGCGCGAGGAGTACGGCTTGGTGACGTAGTCGTCGGCGCCCAGCTCGAGCCCTACCACCTTGTCGATTTCCGAGTCCTTGGCCGTCAGCATGATGACGGGAACCCCGGAGCGCTGCCTGAGCTGGCGGCATACCTCGGTGCCTGACTGACCGGGCAGCTGCAGGTCCAGGAGCACGAGGTCGGCGCCGTTGCGGTCGAATTCGGTGATGGCGTCGAGTCCATTGTCCACCACGGCGACGTCAAACCCTTCTTTACCCAGCAGGTATGACAGTGGGTCGCTGAAGGACTCCTCGTCCTCGACAATAAGAATCCTGCTCAAGCGGTAGCTCCTTGCTCATGGACGCCGGCGGCGTCACGTCGTTGCGGTCTGGGGTCCGGGCCGGAGGGACGGGCTGCGGCTTTACCGGCCTCGTCGGCGTCGCCCTGGCCTTCCATCTCGGGAAGTCGAATGGTGAACGTGGAACCTTGGCCGGGCTGGGACCACAGGGTCACCTCGCCGCCGTGGTTGGAAATGACGTGTTTGACGATGCTCAGGCCCAGGCCCGTGCCTCCGGTGTGCCGCGACCGGGCGGCATCCACCCGGTAGAAGCGTTCGAAGACACGCTCCTGGTCCTCCGGGCTGAGCCCTTCGCCCTGGTCCGTCACCGAGACGGCCACCAGTCCGTCCTTGGCCCGGATGCCGATGCCCACCTTGGTGTTCTCGGGCGAGTAGCGGATGGCGTTGTCGATCAGGTTGCGCAGGGCCGTCACAAGGAGATCCTGGTCGCCATAGACCCTGGCATCCGCGTGCCCGCCGACCACCAACTGGATGTTCTTGCTCTCGGCCGGCAGCTGGGAACGGTCCACGGCCTCGCTGACCACTGTGTTGATGTCCACCGGCCGCCCCTGCTGCGCGACGTCGGCGCCCTGCAGCCGCGAAAGTTCGATGATGTCCTGGACCAGGGCCGCGAGCCGCGTCGATTCCTTATGCATGCGTTTGGCGAAGCGCTTCACGGCCTCGGGGTCGTCAGCTGACGATTCGAGGGCCTCGGCCAGGAGGGAGATCGCCCCCACCGGTGTCTTCAGCTCGTGCGAGACGTTGGCGACAAAGTCGTTGCGGACTTCCTCGGTGCGGGTGAATTCCGTGCGGTCGTCGGCCAGCAGAAGGATATATTCCTCCGTGATCACCGCTGCCCGGACCTGCACAACGATCGTCCCCTGGCCCAGCGGGCCGCGCGGCAGCTCCAGCTGCCTTTCCAGGATGACGCCGTCCCGCCGCACCTTGGCGGTCATTTCCAGCAGCTGCTGGTGCACCAGGGTGTGGCCGCGGACCAGGCCATAGGCATACGCGGCCGGGCTTGCACGGACCACGCCGTCGATCGCATCGACCACCACGAACGCGCGGCCGAGCACAGCGAGCACCTCCGCGGCGCCCTCGGGCAGCGAGGGGTCGTCGACGTCGACGTCGACAATGTGCCGCTGCTGCTCACTCACCCGGAATGCGAGGACGCCGAACATGCCAAACGAGAGGCCGATAAGGCCGGCGATCACGCCGATGAGCATTGGATCCACGGCTCCAGCTTATGCTCTGCCACGAGGCCAAAACTGAAATCTCCTGCGTTTCCGGCACCGGTTCAGCTAACGTTCACCTATTGGCGCTCAACAGTTCACCGGACACTGAAAGAGTGGAGCGTTGGAGCGCTGTTAGGTGAACCGAAATAGGCCCGCCCTTCAACGGCAGGCAATATTTCCGAGGAAAGGACGCACACGTGCGTAAGGTTTTTCAGGAGGAGCTCGCCCAAGTCAGGGAACAGCTCGTCGAGATCTCAACGCTGGTCACAGAGGCCATCGACAAGGCGACGACGGCATTTGAGGGCGCCGATATCGACCTCGCTGAGGACGTGATTGCCGCCGATGCCCGCATCGACTTCCTGCAGAACAGCCTCGACGAGCGCGCCATCGACATCCTGGCCCTCCAGGGTCCGGTGGCGAGTGATCTGCGCATGCTCGTTGGTTCGCTCCGGATGAGCGCCTCGCTCGAACGCATGGGCGACCTCGCCCGCCACCTCGCCCAGCTGGCGCGCCTGCGGTATCCCGCGAATGTGGTTCCGGATCAGTTGCGGGAGACGTTCAAGAGCTTCGCGGAGCAGGACCTGCTGATCGCCCAGAAGCTCACGGAGCTGCTCGCCACCCGCGACCTCGGCGTGGCCCGGGAAATTTTGAAGGCCAACAACGCCGTCAACGACCTTCACTTGAGCGTCTTCAAGGCGATCGCGCGCAGCGACTGGCAGGAGTCGGCGGCCACCACGGTGGACGTCGCCCTGGCCAGCCGCTACTTTGAGCGCTTCGCCGACCACGGCGTCTCCGTTGCCCAGAAGGTCACGTACCTGGTCACCGGCGCGTGGCAGCCGCACGCGATCGAACACAGCTGACGAGGGACTTCCCGCTGGCACAACGACGGCGTCCGGTCACCTTGGGGGTGACCGGACGCCGTCGTTTGTGCTGTTGCGCTGTGCTGTGTGGCGCTTCGTGCCGTTCGGGGGCAGGAGCCGCTTACTTCTTGCCCTGGTTGGCGACTGCCTTGATGGACTCGGCGGCGGCCTCGGGGTCGAGGTAGGTGCCACCCGGGTTCAGCGGCTTGAAGTCCTCATCCAGTTCGTAGACCAGCGGAATGCCGGTGGGGATGTTCAGGCCTGCGATGTCCTCGTCGCTGATCCCGTCAAGGTGTTTGACCAGGGCGCGGAGCGAGTTGCCGTGGGCGGTGACCAGGACGGTCTTCCCGGCCCGCAGGTCCTCCTTGATGTCCGATTCCCAGTACGGCATGAGCCGGATCAGCACATCCTTGAGGCATTCGGTGCGCGGGACGGCGTCGCCGAGGTCCGCGTAACGCGGGTCCCCCACCTGGGAGAACTCGGAATCGTCGGCCAGGGGCGGCGGCGGGGTGTCGTAGGACCGGCGCCACAGCATGAACTGCTCCTCGCCGAATTCGGCCAGGGTCTGGGCCTTGTCCTTGCCCTGCAGCGCGCCGTAGTGGCGCTCGTTGAGCCGCCAGTCACGCTTGACGTCGATCCAGCCGCGGTCGGCCTTCTCGAGGGCCAGGTTTGCCGTGTTGATGGCCCGCTTCAGCCTCGAGGTGTAGAGGATGTCGGGGAGGATGTTGTTCTCCACGAGGAGCTCGCCGCCGCGAACCGCCTCGGCGCGGCCCTGGTCGTTCAGGTCAACGTCCACCCAGCCGGTGAACAGGTTCTTGGCGTTCCATTCGCTGTGGCCGTGGCGCAGCAGAATCAGCTTGTAGGTCATGGTTTTCATCCTAGCCGAGCCCCCGGACACAGCGCAGAGCGTTACAGGGTGCGGTTGACGGTGCGCGCTTCACTGCAACGCGGGGTCACATCGCGCCCATCCCGGCGCCCGACATGGGCCGGATCTGACCCCGCGTTGCTTTGAGGCGTGCAGGATAGGCTTGGGCGGTGGTGCAGAAGGCTGAGCGGGTGCTGTCCCCCCGGAACCAGGGCGGAACGAGAGGCGGCGCGCGTGGCGGCAGGCCCGTGGGCAACGTGACCCGTGGCACCACGAACCCCAACCGAATGCGCCGCGTGGACCGCTGGCTGACCGGGCCGCAGGCCTGGCGGCTGCGAGCCGCGGCCCATCCGCTCGCCGTCGACCTCGGCTACGGCGCCTCGCCGGCCACCGCCGTCGAGCTCTTCGACCGTCTCTCCGCCGTGCGCCCGGACATGCGGGTGACGGGAATCGAGATCGAACCGGAACGGGTCCGGCAGGCCCAGGCACTGGAACGGCCCGGCCTGAGTTTCCAGCTGGGTGGCTTTGAACTGCCCGTGGCCGGAGATCCCGTGCTGGTCCGCGCCTTCAACGTGCTGCGGCAATACGAGGAAGCCGATGTGCCCGGCATCTGGCGGCTCGTGCAGGACCGCCTCGCCCCGGGCGGGCTGTTCATCGACGGCACGTGCGATGAAATCGGGCGCCGCGCCGCCTGGGTGGCGCTCGACGCCGAGCGGCCGCTGAGCCTCAGCGTGTCCATGCGCTTCGGTGCCTTCACGCTGCCCTCGGACGTCGCCGAACGGCTGCCGAAGGCCCTGATCCACCGCAACGTGCCCGGCGAGAAAATCCACGCCTACCTTCAGGCGATGGACCGGGCCTGGCTGGAGGCGGCGCCGCTGGCGGCGTTCGGGAACAGCCAGCGCTTCACAGCAATGTGCCGTGCACTGCTCGACGCCGGCTGGCCCGTCCAGAACGGCCCGTCGCGCTGGCGGCTGGGCGAAGTGACGGTCGGCTGGGAAGCCGTGGCACCGGGGAGTTAGTGCTCTGGAAGGACTTAAACGGGCCCACACCGGCAGGGTTCCCTGAGCGAGCTTGCGAGCTCAGGGAACCGGTGGGTGGGCCCACGCCGGCGGGGTTCCCTGAGCGAGCTTGCGAGCTTCGAGCTTAGGGGGCCGGTGGGGACTACCAGGGGCCGTAGGGGCCCATGTTGCGGCCGCGGCCGGCGTCCTTGACCGCGGGACGGACGTCCGCGAGGTACACGGACGCGGCCGTCACGGCCGCCAGCCCGAAAATTCCGAGCGACCCGGCGCCGCCACCGCCGCTCAGTTGCGAAAGAAGGGAGAACAGGCCCACCGCGAACGCGCCGCCCGTCAGGGCCAGCCAGAAGGTCTTGGTCCGTTTCGATACTGCCTCGAACGCGTTGGCCTTGTGCCGGAGGCAGTCGAAAAACGCCCAGGCCTCCAGGGCAAAGGCCACGACGGCCAGGACCAGGTAGATCCCGTATTCGACAAAGGAAATGAGTATGCGTCCGTCCACTCCCCCAGCCTAGCCGCCCAGCGTCCTCAATGCCTGTTCCAAATCGGCCCAAAGGTCTTCCACGTTTTCAATTCCCACGCTCATCCGGACCAGGTTGTCCGGCACGCTCTCCGGCTCGGCCGTGTGCCGGCGCCGGCGTTCGATCAGTGACTCCACCCCGCCCAGGGACGTCGCCGGCAGCCAGAGTTTCAGGGCCCGGATCATGCGGTCGGCCGCCTCGGCGCCGCTGTGGCCACCGTTCTGACCGGCAACCGGCGCCACCTCGATACACAGGACGGAACCGAAACCCTTCATCTGGGCCTTGGCCCGCTCGTGGCCGGGGTCCGAGGCCAGCCCCGGGAAGCGGATGCCGGCGACCCCCGGGTGGCCGCTCAGCCGTTCGGCCAGGACGCGGGCCGACGCCTGCGAGCGTTCGATCCGCAGGGCCAGGGTGCGGAGCCCGCGCAGCGCCAGCCACGCCTCGAACGGCCCTGCGATTCCGCCGTGGATGGTGCGGTGGTGCAGCAGCGAGGCGCGGAGATCGGCGTCGGACGTCACCAGCGCCCCGAGCACGACGTCGGAGTGCCCGGACAGGTACTTGGTCACCGAATGCAGTACGACGTCGGAGCCCAGGGCCAGCGGCTGCTGCACCAGCGGGGTGGAAAAGGTGTTGTCCGTGACGACGATTGCGCCGGCCTCATGGGCCGCGGCGGTCAGAGCCCGCATGTCCGCGATGCCGAGCATGGGGTTGGTGGGGCTCTCCAGCCACAGCATGCTGGCGGGCCGCCCGCCGGCCGGGGCAAGTGCGGCCAGGACGGCGTCGGTGTCCGCGATGTCCACCGTCCGCAATTCCAGGAACCCCTTGTCCGCCATCTCGGTGGCCATGGTGACCGAGCCCGCGTAGCTGTGCGACGGCATCACGAGCACGCCCTGCGCCGGCACCAGGGACAGCGCCGAACTGACGGCGGCGAGTCCCGAGGCGTAGAGCAGGCCAGGCAGCTCCGCGCCCTCCAATTGGCCCAATGCCTCTTCGAAGGGGTCCCACGTGGGATTGGAATACCGGCCGTAACCGCGGTCGCCGTCGCCCAGCGGTCCCGTGCCGAAGTAGGTCGAGGACAGCACCAGCGGCGGGTTGACCGGCTCGTCGCGGGTGCGCGGCGGGCGCCCTGCCGCCACAACCAGGGAATCCGGCGAAAGCGTGGCCGCCTGCTCTTCAGAAAGACTCATGGCATCAGGGTACGTGGGCGCCCCGCAGCGTACCCAAGCCGTTACGCCGCATCTCCGGTGTCGGTGATTGTCGGTAGTCTAGAACCGTGACTACCCAGAGCCCCGGAGCGTCCCCTCAACTGTTGCCCAGACCGTTGCCCGGACTGTTCATTGCCTTCGAGGGCGGAGACGGCGCCGGCAAGTCCACCCAGGCGGCTGAACTCGCCAAAGCTCTGAATTCGCGCGGCTTCACCGTGCTGCGGACCCGGGAACCGGGCGGCACGCCGATCGGTGAGAAGCTGCGCTCCTTAGTTCTGGATCACGGCCACGGCCACATCGATGCCCACACCGAGGCTCTGATTTTCGCGGCGTCCCGGGCCGCGCACGCGAGCCAGGTCATCCGGCCCGCCCTGGAACGCGGCGAGATCGTCCTGACGGACCGGTACATTGACTCTTCGGTGGCTTACCAGGGCGCCGGCCGGGGCCTTGGAACGGACGCGGTCCGGGACATCAACGCCTGGGCGACGTCGGGCCTGCAGCCGGACCTGACAGTTCTTCTCGACGTCGAGCCCGCCGTCGGCCGGCAACGGCGCACGGCCGGCGATGCCGCCGAAGACCGCCTCGAGTCCGAGGCCGACGAATTCCATGCCAGGATCCGGGCAGCCTTCCTGGACCTGGCCTCGGCCCGGCCGGAAGCCTATCTGGTGCTGCCCGCCCGCCTGCCCGTCGCCGAACTCGCCGCACGGATCTTCGAGCGCGTCGAGTCCCTGCTGGCCGTCGCCCAAAGCCGCACGGCATGACCGTCTGGGACGATCTCCAGGGCCAGGACGCCGTGGTGGCCCAGCTGCGCCAAGCAGCCCAGGGCGAAGGGCTCACCCATGCGTGGCTTTTCACCGGGCCGCCCGGTTCCGGCCGCTCCAACGCCGCGAAGGCCTTCGCCGCGGCATTGAACTGTGACCAGGAGGACGTGGGCCTGCGCGGCTGCGGCGAATGCCCGGCCTGCCTGACCATCCTCGGCGAAACCCATTCCGACGTCGCATTCGTGCGCACGGAGAAAGTCACCATCACCATCGACGAGGCTCGCGAGCTCGTGGCCACCGCCGGAAACCGCCCGTCGTCGGGACGGTGGCGGATCATCGTGGTGGAGGATGCGGACCGGATGGCCGAGCGGACCACCAACGTCCTGCTCAAAGCCATCGAGGAACCCACCCCCCGCACCGTCTGGATGCTTTGCGCGCCCTCCCCCGCCGACGTCCTCGTGACCATCCGCTCCCGCTGCCGTGCGGTGGCGCTGCGGCTGCCGCCCGCCGCGGACGTCGCGGCCCTGCTGGTCAAGCGCGACGGCGTCGACCCGGCGGTTGCCGAGCGCGCTGCCCGTGCCGCGCAAAGCCACGTCGGAATCGCACGCCGCCTGGCCCGGGACCCCGAAGCCCGTGAGCGCCGCCTCGAAACCGTGCGGTTTCCGTTGTCCCTCCGCGGCGTCACGGCAGCGGTCATGATGGCCGAGAAGCTGGTCAAGATCGCCACCGAGGAAGCCACCAGCTCGAATGACGAGCGCGATGCCGCCGAGAAGACCGCGCTGTTGGCCACGCTCGGGGCGCCCGAAAGCGGCACGCTGCCGCCGGCCATGCGGGGCCAGGTCAAGCAACTCGAGGACGACCAGAAACGCCGCGCCAAGCGCTCCGTCACCGATTCCCTTGACCGCACGCTGACGGACCTGCTGTCCTTTTACCGGGATGTCCTGATCATCCAGATGGGGAACGCCGTGGAACTCGTCAACCTTGAACTCAGAAGTGAACTCGAAGACTTCGCTTCCCGTTCCACCGCCGAAGTGACCCTTGGCCGCATGGACGCCATCAACAAGGCCCGCAAACGGATCACCACCACCAACGTGGCTCCCCTGCTGGCGATCGAGTCCATGGCTTCCAGCCTGATTTGACGGCCCCGGCCGCTCCCCAGAACATCTTCGCTTTCGTTCCTATCCTCCAAGGAGAATCGCATGAAGCCTGCTCGACCCCAGTCCGCGAGAACCCGATCCCTGGCGATCGGCATGCGGGCCGTCGGAGCCGTGGCCGTGGCCCTGACACTGGCCTCGTGCAGCCTTTTCGGCGGTGGCAGCGGCGGTGGGTCCAGTGCCGCAACACCGGGCGCGGCAGCGGGCCAGCCGGACCCCTCAATCGCGGCTGCGGCGCCGGCGGAACTGCGCAGCTTCTATTCCCAGCAGCTCGATTGGAAGCCGTGCGAGGGCAGCTTCCAGTGTGCCAAGGTTAAGGTCCCGCTGGACTACAGCAAGCCTGACGGCGACAGCATTGAACTTGCCGTCATCAAGCTCGCCACGAAGGGCGACAAGAAGGGCACCCTGCTGGTCAACCCGGGCGGCCCGGGCGGCTCGGGCTACGACTTCGTCAGGGACGCGGCTAACACCAACATTTCGGAGAAGGTCCGGTCCGCGTACGACATTGTGGGCTTCGACCCCCGCGGCGTGAAGCGCTCCGCTCCCGTCACCTGCCTCACGGACAAGGAACGCGACGCATCCCGCGCCAAGACTTACGCCCTGGACACGGACGCCGGGCTGAACGCCGCCCTGGCGGACAACAAGGCCATCGCGGCCAAATGCGCGGAGAAAACCGGTCCGGTCCTGGGCCACATCGATACGGTCAGCGCCGCCAAGGACCTCGACATCCTGCGCGGAGTGGCCAATGACACCAAGCTGAACTACCTGGGCTATTCCTACGGGACCCTCCTGGGCGCCACCTACGCGTCGCTGTTCCCGGACAACGTCGGCCGGCTGGTCCTCGACGGCGCCCTTGACCCGTCACTGAGCAACGAGGAACTGACCCGGGGCCAGACGGTGGCCTTCGATAAGGCCCTCCACACCTACGTCGCCAACTGCCAGCAAACGTCCGGATGCCCGCTCACGGGCAGCACCGAGAACGGCGTCCAGCAGATCCGCAACGCCATCAACGCCGCGGAAACCAACCCGCTGCCCGTGAAGGACGGCCGGAAGGTCTCGGGCACGACGTTCGTCAACGGCCTCATCATCCCGCTCTATAACAACGAAAACTGGCCGATCCTCACCCGGGCGCTCGGGCAGGCCTTGTCCGGCGACGGCACGGGCATGATGCAGCTTGCCGACTTCGGCGCCGACCGGGACCCCAACGGCACCTACACGTCGAACAGCACCTTCGCCTTCAACGCCATCAACTGCCTGGACTACCCGATGGTCTCTGACACCGCGTCCATGCGGGCCGAGGACCAAAAGCTGCGCCAGCTCTCGCCGACGCTGGGTTATTACTTCGCCTACGGCGGAACCAACTGCAAGGACTGGCCCTACAAGAACGTGCGGACCCCTGCCCCGGTGGAGTACAAGGGTTCGGCCCCGATTGTTGTTGTGGGCACCACCGGCGATCCGGCCACCCCGATCGAATGGGCCCGCGCCCTGCGCAAGCAGCTCGGGAATGCCTCGCTGCTGACGTGGAAGGGTGAGGGCCACACGGCCTACGGCCGCTCCAACAGCTGCATCGGCAACGCCGTCGATGATTACTTCGTGGACGGCAAGGTCCCGGCGGACAACACCGTCTGCTAGGCACTTTCTTCCCGACGGCGGGGGACTGCGAGCGTTCATTTTGACCCGGACGCAGGGACTCTATTAGAGTTGTCTCTTGCATGATCCGCCCGGTTCGCCGGGCTTTCACGTGGTTGCTTCCTTAGCTCAGTTGGTAGAGCGTCTCACTCGTAATGAGAAGGTCGCCAGTTCGATTCTGGCAGGAAGCTCGGTAAGAACCCCCGGAAATCAACGATTTCCGGGGGTTCTGTCGTTTACGTTGACAACCGCAAACGGTGAGGCAGCCGCGTAATTTCGCCGGGCGCGCCAACATCTGGAAACGCGATAACTTGTATTTCCAAGGACCGCCCGTAGACTCGGCCCATGCTTGGACCTGGGGGAACGAGGACAGCCCGCTGCGCTGTGGCATTCATTATTGGCATGCTTCTGACCGGCGGCTTGGCTTCCTGCGCCTACGAGAGCGATGGGGATCCACGTCCGACGGCGGTCGGGCAAAGTCAGCGACCCGCGCCCTCCGTCCCGACGAAGGCGCCGGAAATTATTGACGTGGAGGCGGGCAACTACGACGAACTGCACCGGCGCCTGGCCACGGCGCAAGGCCCACTTCTCCTTGCCGACGACGGACCGGCTGACGGGCCGGGGGTCGGCTTCAGAAAATCCGCGACGGTGACGACTGCGGGTCCGTACACGGTCACCGCGGCATGTGTTGGCACGCCCAGCGCCCAGATTTTCCTCTCCCAAGATGGGGCCGAGCCGCTGTCCCTGGACGTCGATTGTTCGGGGGTCCTGTCGAGGGTCGTCCTGCTGCGGAAGGGACCCATCGGAGCCCAACTGACCCGGCACGACCCGACCGGTGCATGGCGTGGGGCAGTGGCCGGGATAAAGATCACGGTTCCGTGAGGCTGACGAGCCCGCGGTTCAGCGTACGGCGCCCGTTTTCCAGGTGGGGACGTCGAACCGCTGGCCCTCAGGCTTGGAATCCTGCAGGGTGAACACGAGGAGGACGAGGCCGCCGATAAACGGGACGAAGCTGAGGAGGACCATCCAGCCGCTGCGGTTCGAGTCGTGGAGGCGACGGACCAGGAGGGCAAGGGACGGGATGAAGGTGGCCAGAAGCCAAATGCCGGCGAGCGCGAGCCCGACAAAGTAGACGGCGCCGAGTTTCCCCCCGCCGGAGCGGCCGGCCAGCATGAGGAGGTTCGTCACGCCGGAGACAACACCGGAGACGAGCGCCCACCACCAGTATTCGCTCCGGCTGGCGCGTCCGGAGAACGTGGCATACTTCATGAAGAAGCGCGCCACTGCCTCTCCGAAGCTCGCGCTATACAGGGGTGCCCAGAGCGGTACCGGCCCGGACGCCGCGCCCGGGTACGCCGGAGCGGCGTACGGGTTCGACGCCCACCCCGTGCTCTGCCGCGGCTGTTCGCTCGGCCACAGCTGCTGGCCGGTGCCCTGCGGGCGGTGATAAGGATCAGACATGTGGTGCTCCTTCAACGGTGTGGTGTTTGGATCCGGCCGCGTATCAGCGGACGTCGGTTTCGGTTGAGTCGGGGTAGTGCGGTTTCTGGCTGAAGTTCGCCACCCGTATCAAGCGTCCCGCTGCTTCACCGTGACCAGTGCCCCCGCCAGGGCCACCGCCGCCCAGACGAGCACGACGAGGCCGCCCTGGATCTGGGTCAGATGATCCTGCGGGGTGCGGATTGCGACCATGTCGTTGCCGGCGGACGCGGGCAGGAACAGGCTGATGTCCCTGGAGACATCGCTCACCCCAGAGAGGATCGCCACGATGATCGGGAGGATGATGAGGATTCCCAAGGTGGTGACGATGCCGCCAGCGCTGTTCCGGAGCAGCGCGCCTATGCCCAGGCCCAGGACGGCGACCAGGGCAAGGTATACGCCGGTGCTGAGGACGCTCGGGATTACACCGTCAGCGGTGAGCGCGTAGCTCAGACCCTGTGGCGCCAGGATCAGCTGGGCCAGCACATAGGAGACCAGTGCCCCGACGATGCCGACGATGAAGGCGGTTCCGGCGATGACGAGCGTCTTGGCCAGCACCGCGGTGATCCGTCGGGGCACGACGGTGAGCGTCGTGGTGATCATGCGGGTGCCGTATTCGGCGCCGATCTGCATGACAGCCAGGGAGGCGATCAGGAACTGGGCAATGACGATTCCCGCGGAGGGGACCTCCCGCGCTAAGATGCCGAACTCCGCCAGGATGCCGTCCTGTCCTTCGCCCGTCTGCCCGCCGTAGGCAGCAGCAAAACCGGAAGCCATATCGGCCACGGAGAAGGCTTTGAGCATGCAGACACCGACCATGCCGAGCAGGGTGATAGTAAGGATGACGTAGCTCGAGCGCAGCGAGGTCAGCTTGATCCATTCGGCGTGCACGGCCCGGAGGAAGGTCAGTCGTGCGTCGTTGTCTTGGCGGCCGGCGGCCGCTTCGCGGCGGCTGGCGGGTGCGGTGGTGGTCATCGGGTTCCCTCTCCTGCTCCGGCCAGCGCGCCGGAGCGGTATTCAACGTCGTCTCGGGTCAGCTCCATGTACGCCTCTTCAAGTGAGGCCCGGACCGGGGTCAGCTCGTGGATCAAAGCATCGTGCTCCCGCGCAATCCAGGCGATCTGCCGGGGCTCGGCGCCGGAGACCTCCAACAGACCGGGCTTCAGTTCCCGGAAGGCGATCCCGCCGGCGGCAAGTCCGGCCCTCAGCTCATCCAGTTGGTCGCTGCGGACCAGCATCCTGTCCTGCCCCTGGGCCAGGATCTCAGCAACCGGAGCGTCCGCGATGATCCGACCCCTACCGATGACGATCAGGTGGTCTGCGGTCTGCGCCATCTCGCTCATCAGATGCGAAGACAGGAAGACCGCCCTGCCCTCGGAGGCGAGGTGACGGGAGAGGGTGCGGACCCACTGGACCCCTTCGGGGTCCAGTCCGTTCACCGGCTCATCGAAGATGACGGTTCTGGGGTCGCCCAGGAGGGCTGCGGCAATGCCGAGCCGCTGGCCCATGCCGAGGGAGAATCCTTTGACGCGTTTCCGGGCAGTGTCCGTGATTCCCGTCATCGCCATGACTTCATCGACCCGGCTGCGGTGGATGCCGTGGGTGGCGGCCAGGACAGACAGATGCTTGACGGCGCTGCGGGCCGGGTGGAGGGCCTTGGCGTCCAGCAGGGCGCCGACTTCTTTCAGCGGCGACGAGTGCTCCGCGTACGGGCGGCCATTGACGAGCACCCGACCTGAGGTTGGCCGGTCCAGCCCCAAAATCAGGCGCATCGTGGTGGACTTGCCGGCGCCGTTGGGGCCAAGGAAGCCGGTGACGCGCCCGGGCTGGACGGTGAACGTGACGCCGTCCACGGCGGTGCGCTTTCCGTATGTCTTGGTCAGGCCGTGTGCCTCGATCATGGTCCAGCTTTCTTCTCGGAGAGTATGGCGTGTCCGTCAATGCATGAGGGACCAGCCCGTTAACTCACCGCCCCCGTCACTAGTAAACATGCGTAGGTGCTGGTCAGGCGGGAATTCAGGTGCCGTTTACCCGTAATTCTTCGTCGTCGACGACGATGTGATCTCCGGCCGCACACAAGGGATCAGAACGGCCGACCGGCCAGCTCCCGCTGCGTTTTCCGAGCTCTGAAAGGCCGCCATGGCACTGCGTCTCCCCCACATCCTGCCGACCCTTCCCACGGCAACCCGCCGCTTTGTCCTGAGCCCGTTCGCCGCCGACCACATCGACCCACTGGCGGATATCTTGACCAACGACCGCATCTGGGCCCAAGGCTTCGGTGACGGCGACCAGCGCCCGGCCAGCCGCGACGAGCTGCTGGCCTACATTCGCCGCCGGCACGAGGGCCTGCGGATCTTCGCCATCCACTACACCGGCCTGCCCGGCGGCCCGCTGTTCGTCGGCACGACCGGCATTACTGAATCGCACGCCCGCGCCGAGCGGGTCAAGATCGGCCGGACCGTCATCAGCCCCGCCTTCTGGGGCATGAAGGCCAACCACGAAGTGAAGGCCGCACTGTTGGACTGGCTGTTCGCCCGCGGGGCAGGCCGGATCGAATGCGACGTCGACCCCCGCAACCACCGCTCCCTGACCTCCCTGACCCGCTTCGGCTTCACCGTCGAAGGAACCCGCCGGCGCTCATCCCAGCGGGTTGACGGCTCCTGGCGGGACATCGTGATCCTGTCGCTACTGGTGGAGGAATGGCCTGACGTGCGCAAACGCGCGCTTGGCTCGCTGGAGGGCCAGATCAGCTGCCCTGCGCCCAGTTGGCTCAAGGCAACGTTCAGCGAGGCCCGGTAAAATTTCGTCCCAACCTCCTTCCCCTTCGGGGGCACAGGGCGGGGGCGAGCAACGAAGGCAGACCGATGGATATCCCAGCACCACCTACTCCGCCGCGGCCCTCACCTGCAGGCAGAGTCCCGCCGGAGGACCGCCGGGAGGCAGTGCCGGCCAAAGTTACCCGCTACCCGGTGCCGGACTGGACGCCTCCGGAGGTGGCGACGGAACCGGAGCAGGCCCGGCCGCCGGTCCCACCGGGCGGTCAGCCCCGCAAGCGTTCCAAACGGAAGTGGCGCCGCAAGCTGGCGTTGGCTCTGATCGCCCCGTTGGTTCTGATCCAGATCATTGCCTTCATGTTCAGCATGGGCATGACCCCGCCGCGCACCGCTTACATGCTGGAGGCCGGGGAGCCCAACGTCTACGAGTTCGTCTCGATCAACCACATGAGCCGGCACCTGCTCGCCGCGACCATCGCCCATGAAGACGAGCAACTCGGTACCCGCAAGGGCGCCTTCGACCTCGCAGACTTCCAGGCCAGGGCGCAGGCGTATTTCCAGGGAAAGCCGGACCCGAGCGGCTCCACCATCCCCCAGCAGCTGGTCAAGAACATCTTCCTCTGGGATGACCAGAGCGCCGCCCGCAAAGGCATCGAGGCCGTCCTGGCAACCCAGTTCAGTTACACGCTGAGTCCCCAACGGACCTTGGAGCTCTACCTGAACTATGCCCAGTTCGGCCCACACCTGTACGGTGTCTGCGCCGCCAGCTGGTACTACTTCGCGACACCGCCGTGGAACCTGTCGGATTATCAGTCAGCGCAACTGATGGGTGTCCTGCCTCTGCCCGATCTCGTCAAACGGGACCCCAACGGCGGTATCTACCTGGGCGACGGCGTCCATCCCGCCGTGTGGAACCTGGTGAACGGGGCCGCGAACGTCTGGGTTCCCCGGCAGCTCACCGGCCTGGGCGGATGGCAGGCGGCCGTCGCTACGGTCGGCATCACTGACACCGCCGACAGCCACGCTGACCGGCGCGCCGACAACGATGCGTGCTCGACCATGCCGCAAAGCGTGAAGGACCGCATCCAGAGCGACGCCGGCTAGGCGATATGAGGTCCCCCGGGGGCACGCCGGGTCGCTCGTGGCAGAGCCGCGGACCCGCGGCACTGGCTCTCGATAGCGGCTACTTCAGCGTCAGTACCGGGTTGACGGGGGCCTTCAGCGAATCCACCTGCAGGCCTACGGAGAGTTTCTGGCCGGCGGCGATTTTGGTAGCCCAGTCCGATCCGCTGCATGTTACCGACACCTTGGGAATCACCGTGCACGTAGTGCCCCATGAATTAGCCACCCGTGTGACGTTCGGATCGGGCCAGCTCACGCTCCAGCCAAGGGGCGCACGGAGCCCGGTCACCTCGATGTTGGCCACATAGCCACCGGTCCACGAACTGCTGAGCTTCCAGACCGCGCTGATCGGCGCGCCCGACGTCGGTGCGGGCGACGGCGACGCGGTGGCGGTTGGCGTGGCACTGGCCGTGGGCGTCGGGGTGGCGGTGGCAGTCGGGGTCACCGTCGGTGCGGAGGCGTTCTTCAGGATCGGCGCGAGCGCGGCCAGTTTGGCGGCCTCCGGGGTGCGCCAGTCTGCCTGGACGAGGCCTCCCGTGAGGCCGCTGTTCGGATTGAACGCCCAATAAGCGAAGCTCATGGAGTTGGTCCCGAGGTAGGAGACGATCTTCTCCATCCACTGCTTGTCCGATGTGGTCTGCAGCGCGGTCCCGAACTCGCCGAGCAGGATCGGGGCGATGCCCTGCTTCTGGATGTACCCCCAGTTGGCGTCCCAGACGCCCGGCAGGTTGTTCGGATAGCTGGGATCGCTGAACCACTTCTGGGCAAACAGCGATGCCGGGTAGTCGTGCGGGGAGTACACCACGCGGTTCGGCGTGGCCAGGGTGACCGGTTTGTTCTTGACGTCGGCCAAGCCGCCGCCCCACCACGTGGAGGTGCCGTTGCCCTGGTTCTCGATGCCTTCGATGATGATCAGCAGGTTGGGGTTGGCGGCCAGGACGGCGTTGCCTCCGCGGGTGGCCGCGGCGTGCCAGTCTGTGGCGGCGGCCCCGCCCCAGGTTGCCGCCCCGGCGGGTTCGTTGTGCAGGTCGGCGCCGATGACGGTGGGATCGTCCTTATAACGCGCGGCGAGCATCTTCCAGTCAGCGATCCACTTCGACTCCGGGTAGGCGGAGGTGTACCAGAGCGGGGACTGGTCGGCCGAGGACGGGCGGTGCCGGTCCAGGATGATCTGCAGGCCGTTGGCCTTGGCACGGGCGATCACGGTGTCCATGACGTCCAGCGGCGTCTTGCCTTCGAGGTTGTAGGCCCGGTTGGCCCAGTAGTTCACGCTGCCCTTGATGGACGTCGCGGCCAGGCACTCGTTGGAGAACGGCAGCCGGACGGTGTTGAACCCCATTGACTTGATGTTGGCCAGGGCTTCGTCGATCGTGAGGGTGCCCCAAAGGCCGTGCGGGACGCAGTCGGTCGTCTCCAGGCCGAACCAGGAGGCGGCCTTGATCGTGTACGGGGCGTTGTTCGAGTCGAGGATGGAGGCGCCGGAGGTGTGCAGCCAGCCGGTGGGCGCGGGGGTCGCCGCCGCAACGGTCAGGGACGCCATGCGTGCGGGCGCCGCCTGCGCCGAGACGGCCAGGACGGGCAGCGCGAGCACGCCGGCCAGGGCGGAACCGATCAGAGCGGCCGCGACGGGTTTAGGCCTCCGGACCGAGTGGCGGGGCGGGGTCGAAAATAGCTTCACAGTTCCTCCGAGAGCGTGGCGTGTGGGCGGCTAACGGGTCCGCAGGGGTGCTCCCCCGGAACCGGGATGGCCGCGTGGGTAGGTGGCTGTCCGGCCTGTGCCGGACGGTGCCATCAGGTGCTCCCCGCCGGTTCCCGGGGGCACACTGGTACTACTGAGATGCACTCATGGTTGTGAAGCCTTTCAATCCGACGGCGTGGGTCCCCCCGGCCCGCGCAGTGCGGAGCGGCTCTGAGAAAACGTACCAAGCCGCGGGCCTCAACGGGTCACTTTTGCCAATATTTCCTGCTGCGCCACAGCCGTGCGAGTGGGCCCTGACCTGCGTATTGTCTTTTCCCGGACCGTCCGCCAGCCTTAGGGAATGGAACGGCCCGGCCACGGACGGACAGGCCGCCTGCAGGAATCTCCGCAGGCGCGCCCCGCCGGGGAGCCCGGCATACGGCGGCGGCCGCTGTGGGGTGCGGTAGTCGGTTTCGGCCTCGTCAGCCTCGCCACGGACATGGTGTCCGACGGCGCCCGCCCGCTGGGTGGTCCCCTGCTTGCCCAGCTCGGTGCGTCCGCACTGTTGGTGGGTCTCGTGACGGGCGCCGCGGAAGCCGCCTCCCAGGGGCTCCGGCTGGTGTTCGGACCGTGGGCGGACCGCACCGGGAAATACTGGACGTTCACGATGGCCGGCTACGCGCTCACAGTGGTGTGCGTCCCCCTGCTGGCGGTGACGCCGCTCGTGGGTTCCCTCGGATTGGTTCTAGCGGCCGCGCTCATTATCGGGGACAGGGTGGGCAAGGCCGTGCGCAGCCCGGCGAAGACCGTCCTGCTCGCTGCGGTGGCCGGGCCGGCCGGGCGGGGCCGCGGCTTCGCCGTCCACAAGTCCCTCGATCTGGCCGGGGCGCTCCTGGGCCCGCTGCTCGTCTCAGCGGTGCTGGTTGCCACCGGTTCGCTGCCAGCGGCGTTCGCGGTGCTCGTTGTTCCGTCGGTGACGGCGCTAACGATTCTGGTCTGGTTGCGTCGCCGGATCCAGGATCCCGGCGCGGACTCGGCAACTGCCGACGCCGGGCCGGCCGGATCGCCGGCCCCGGGCGCAGTTCCGTCCGGCGAGGAGGCCGCCGGACGGCCGGCGACGGTGTTCTCCAGCGTCTTCATATTGTTCGCCGTGGCTGCATTCCTTTGGAGCGCAGGCCTGGTGGCCTTCGGCGTCATCTCTTATCACTTGACGGCCGACGTCGCGGTCCCCGTCTCTGTGGTTCCGCTGCTGTACGCCGGCGCCATGGGGGCCGCCGCCGTCGGGGCCCTCGCCAGCGGCGTCCTCTACGACCGCGCCGGGGCGGCCGTACTCCTGTCCCTGCCGGTGCTGATTGCGGGGGTGCCGGTACTGGCCCTGGCGCCGACCGCCGGGCTGGTGCTGGCGGGCGTCCTGGTCTGGGGTGCGGCCACGGGCATTCAGGACTCCACGGTCAAGGCGTTGGTGGCTGACCTCGTGCCCCAGCCCCGGCGGGGCACGGCGTACGGGGTGTTCGCGGCCTTCGAGGGCGCAGGGGCACTGGTGGGCGGCGCGTTGTACGGGTCACTCTACGGCGCCCTGCCGGTGCTCATCGGGACAGTGGCCGCACTCCAGACGGCGGCCCTGGTCCTGCTCCTCGTGACGCTGCACCGGGCCCGGCCGTCAGCGGGCCGCGGGTCCGCCAAGGGGCGGACTTAGCGCGCCCAGACCGATGCCGCGCCGGAATGACCCGTGATGATGCTCTGGTAAATGAAGAAGGCTCCCACTACGGCGCCGGCAGCCAGGAGGACGCCGCGGACAATCCGGTTGCTGCGAAGCCCGCCGAGGAACGCCAGGCGCCGGCCAAAGGGCTCGTAGGTGACCATCAGCATTGCCGCGACGAGGACGAAAAAGATCACGGAGACCACTTTGAGCACGTCGCCCTGCTCGGCGTGCTCGCGGACAAGCGCCGACGCCGGACGGGCTTCCTGCAATTGCTCGCCGGCCTGTGCGGTCAGGAGAGTCACTGGGACCAGCCCCAGCGAAAGCACCCCCAGGGGCCACGCCAGGTAGCTCCACCAGCGCCGTACCAGGGCATAGATGATGGCGCCCAGACCGGCGATGGGCGCGAGGACCACCACGGCGTGGACGAGCAGGACATGGGCCGGGAGCCCACCAATTTCGATCAAGTGAAAACTCCTCCAAAACGTGGGCCGCCGGTTCTCATGACGGGGCGGCGAACTCGCGGCGGGGCCGGGACTCCTATGATTCTTGCATGGGAAGCCGAGAACTCGCGGGCATTGCGGGGCCGCTGTATGCGTTGCCGTACGGCGAATTCGTGGCGGCCAGAACGGCCGCGGCCAAGGGCGTCAGTTCTCTTGGCGCCAGCCCCGCGGAACAGCGTGCCCTGGCGGCCGATGTGCGGGCCCTGCCCAAACCCTCCCTGGCGGCGTGGGCCGTGAACATGCTGGCGGCTCACCATCCGGAAATCCTGCGGGAGCTGGCCGAACTGGGGGAATCGATGCAGGCCGCGCAGTCGGCCCTGGATGCAGCGGCACTCCGACGCCTCGCCCAGGAACGGCGGCGGCTGCTGGCCGGAGCGGTCACCACGGCACAGGTCCTGGCAACACAGCAGGGCAGGACGATCGGCGCGCCCGTGGCTACCGAAGTTGAACAAACCCTGCGGGCCGCTACGGCCGATCCCGGGGCCGCAGCTGCCGTCCAGAGCGGCTGCCTTCTCCGGGCCCTCTCGGCGGACGGGGTCGACGTCGTCGATCTCGCCGGCGCGGTGGCCGTCCCGGGCAGTCTTGCTGGCCGCGCCACAGGCAGTGGCGGCGCACCGGGAACCGTCGACGGCGGGACGGCCGGCGGCTTGACGGCCGGCGGCGGGACGGAACTGCCGGCCCGGGCTGCGCGCGGCGGTGCTACTGCCGGCGGGCAACCGCCGGCGAAGAAGCCCCTGCTCCGGGCGGTGGGGCCAGCGCGGATGGCGCCGTCGCCGTCGGCAGTGGAACGGGCGAGGTCGGGCCTGCAGGCGGCCGAAGAGTCCGCCGCCGCGGCGAACGAGGAAGCGAGCCGCGCAGCGGCGGAACTGGCGGATGCGACGTCGGAAATCTCGCGGCTGGGCGATGAGACGCGCGAACTCAGGCGGCGGCTGGAGCTGGCAGAAGCCGGGCTCAAGGACGCCAGGAAGCGCCATGAGCTGGCAGCGGCGCTGGCGCAGCAGACGGCGCGGGCCGCCGACCGGCAACGCAGACGGGAAGTCCTGGCCCGCGAACGCGTGCTGCGGCTCAGCAACACGCCGGAGGCGTGACGCCTCACTGTCAGAGGTCGGTCCCACACTGGAATCATGGAAGACAACCAGGGTTTCCAAGAAAATGTCCAGCAAGATCTCCAGCAAGGTCTCCGGCACAGTTTCCAGCAGACTGTGGACGGGGCACTCGATGGCGCACCGTGTTTCACCGTCACCTACCTCGACGCCGATTGCGGCCGGATCCGTTCCGAGAGCTTCGACGACGCTGCCGCCGCGGACCGCTTCGCCAGCAGATGCGTTGCGGACGAGGACGGCTGGGCTGTCATTGATGTCATCCGGGCGAAAGAGCGCCGGGCCGCGGCCTGATTCGGTGCGGACCGGGTCCGGGATGCCGCCTGCCACGGCGGCCCCAGATCCGGGGCCGGCAGGGACGGAGCCGGCGGAATGGCCCGGGGCAGCACAGACGGGGCAGCACAGAGGGCCTCCACCCGTGCGGGTGAAGGCCCTCTGTGAACGCCTTCCGGCGAGTCCGGCTTTCGCCGTGGACCACGGTGCCGGCGTTTGGGGACTTAGGCGAAGTCGGAGACCGCCGGGTCCGGGCCGATCCGGCCGGCGCCTTCGGCCGAGCGGTCCAGTCCGTTGATCGCCTCGATGTCGGTCTCGTCGAGGGTGACGTCCAGGGCCGCGTAGTTCTCGCGGATTCGTGACTCCGTCACCGACTTCGGGATGACCACGTTGCCGACCGCCAGGTGCCAGGCGATGACAACCTGGGCCGGGGTGGCCCCGTGCTTGGCGGCAATCTGGGAAATGACCGGGCTCTCGAGGAGCTCGCCGCCCTGGCCCAGCGGCGACCACGCCTGGGTGAGGATCCCCTTGGAGGCGTTGAATTCGCGCAGGTCGGCCTGGTTGAAGAACGGGTGCAGTTCCACCTGGTTGATGGCCGGAACCACTCCGGTCTCATCGATGAGGCGCTGCAGGCCCTCCTTGGTGAAGTTGGAGACGCCGATCGTCTTGACCCGTCCCTGCTTCTGGAGCTCGATAAGGGCCTTCCAAGTGTCAACGTACTTGTCCTGCTTCGGCTGCATCCAGTGGATCAGGTACAGGTCCAGCGTCTCGAGGCCCAGCCGCTCCATGGAGTCTTCGAACGCCTTCAGCGTGGACTCATAGCCCTGGTCCGCGTTCCACAGCTTGGTGGTGATGAAGATTTCCTCGGGCTTGAGGCCGGACCGTTCAATGGCACGTCCCACCCCTGCTTCGTTGCCGTAGATCTTGGCGGTGTCCATGTGGCGGAAGCCTGCCTCGAACGCCTGGACTACCACCTTTTCGGCCACGTCATCTTCAACCTGCCACACCCCGTAGCCCAGTTGGGGAATGGTGTTGCCGTCATTGAAAGTCAGTTCCGGTGAAAAAGTCATATAACTATCCTGCCAACATTGGCGCTCTCCGGCCAGTGCCAGGGCAAAGCTAAGCCAGGCGCTTAACCGGGAATAACCGGCGTCGGGCCGCCGCCGGTCGCCTCCGCAAGCCGTCGTTCGGCGTCGTGGACCTGTTCCAGGACGGCGTCGGCGCGGCGCCGCACGGACGCGGCGCCCGCCGGACCCGGCCCCACGGCGAGCCGGAGCATCGCCGCCGCCTCGGCAGTCATGGCGAGCGAATTCCCTGCCGTGGAGAGTGCCCGATGGACCCCCGCGAGCGGCCCGGGGATATCCAGTCCGTTGCTGGGATACCGGCGCTGGGCCTCCACGCAGACCGCCCGCACCCGCGGCGCGAGTGCGGAGAGCTCATTGGCGACGTCCACCAGGTCTGCGTAAAGCTGCTCGTCCTCGACCCCCTCGAGGACCTGGTGGTAGCGGTCCAGCCCGCGGTTGAAGCGGTCATGGGCGCGCCGCCAGAGGCCCTTGCCGAGTTCGGCGTCGTCCCTGCGTCCTTGCCGTGCTGCGCTGAAGAAGCCCAAGGTCGCGCTAGAGGTACTGGCCGGGACCGTGGTCCGGGTCGGCGGGCTCGGGCGGCTGGGAGGGGTCCGCGCCGCGGCTGGGCGCTGCGGCGCGGACCGGTTCGCCGTTCTCCCCGATAATGACGCCCGGCGCGATCACGGTTCCCGGCGGCAGCTGGCGCAGCTGCATCTGGGCATAGGCGTGCTCCCGGGCCGCGTGCTGGGCAGCGATGGCTGTCTGGATGCCGTGGAAGAGCCCCTCGAGCCAGCCGACAAGCTGGGCCTGGGCGATCCGGAGTTCCGCGTCGGAAGGAGTGGCGTTATCCGGGAAGGGAAGGTTGATCCGCTCGAGCTCCTCCACGAGCTCCGGGGCAAGGCCGTCCTCAAGTTCCTTGATGGAGCGCTCGTGAATTTCGGCCAGCCGGACCCGGGCCGCGTCGTCCAGCGGCGCGGACCGCACCTCGTCCAGCAGCTGCTTGATCATCGTGCCGATCCGCATGACCTTCGCGGGCTGGTCCACCAGGTCCTGAAGTTCGCTTCCCCGGGGCGGCCGCGGCCCTGATCCGGGGCCGCCGGCAGGGTCCGCAGCCGGTGACGCTACCGACTCGCCCGCCAGCGGCAGGCCATCATCCACAGGGGTGCCCTCGACGGGCACCTCGTCGGCAGGGGCCCCGGGCTGAGTGTCGTGCTGATCGCTCATGGCTTCATACTCTCACGCGTCCCAGCCACGCGGACCCCGCCGTACTGCAGCACGGCCGTCAGCACCGCCGTCCAGCGGCACCGCTTAGCAGCACCGCCCCTGCGGGGCGGCCTCCTGCCGGTCGGACCGGTCCCGCCAGAACTCCCGCTCAGTCAGCGGAGCGCCGGTGTGGCCCGGAGCCTCGTGATGCGCCAGGTACTTCTGGTAGGCGTCGGCGCCCAGGACCCCGCCGAGATACCCCGCAAACCCCCGCAACCCGGCGAGCACCGCGTTCATGTCCGGCTCCGCATCAGTGGTGTCCGGACTTTTCGAGGCGCTGCCCGGCCGGGAGGGTGTTCCACTCGGCCACGAGGTCGCGCTCCGCCGCCGTGGGAATGAACCCTGCCGGAGCGAAGACGCGGGAGGCCTGGGCCGGGTCTTCATGTTCCGCGTTGGGGAGTCCCGCGGCCTTGTTCCGCAGCGCCGTGATGGTTGCCATCACCGCGGTGATGATGACGATGATGCTCAGCACCACGAAGATGACCGAGAGCCAGCCCTGGATCATGGAGTTGCGGACCACCGCTTCCATCGCAGCCTGGGTCTTGGCCGTGCCGAAGGATGTTTTGCCGTCCGCAAGAGCCTTGGCGAAGGCGGCGTTGTTGGCGAAGTAGCCCACCGCAGGAACGGGCGAGAAGATCTTGTAGAAGCTCGCCGAGATGGTCACGACGGCGGCGAACGCCAGCGGCACCGCTGCGATCCACAGGTACTTCAGGGCGGTGCGCTTGGCGGCGATGGCCAGGCAGACCGAGAGGGCGATGGCCGCCAGAAGCTGGTTAGCGATCCCGAACAGCGGGAACAGGGTGTTGATGCCGCCCAGCGGGTCGGTGACGCCCATGAGCAGGACCGCGCCCCAGGCGAGCACCATGACGGCGGTGCAGAGCCAGGCGCCCAGCCGCCAGGAGTGCTCCTTGAACTTGGGGACGAAGTTGCCGATCGAGTCCTGCAGCATGAAGCGGGCCACCCGGGTGCCGGCGTCGACGGCGGTGAGGATGAACAGGGCCTCGAACATGATCGCGAAGTGGTACCAGAAGGCCATCATGGCGGTGCCGCCGATGAACCGTTGCATGATGTGGGCAAGACCAACGGCGAGCGTGGGCGCGCCGCCCGAACGGGACACAATGCTTTGCTCCCCCACGTCCTTGGCCGTCTGCGTGAGATCGCCGGCGGTGATGTTGACCCCGGACAGGCCCAGGCTGTTGACCCATGCGGCTGCGGTCTCGACCGTGCCGCCGGTCAGCGCCACGGGGGCGTTCATGGCGAAGTAGATGCCGCGGTCAATGGAGATGGCGGCCACGAGCGCCATGATGGCCACGAAGGATTCCATGAGCATGCCGCCGTAGCCGATCAGGCGCGTCTGGCGTTCCTTTTCAATCAGCTTCGGGGTGGTGCCGGAGGCGATCAGGGCGTGGAAGCCGGACAGTGCGCCGCAGGCGATGGTGACGAACAGGAACGGGAACAGCGCGCCGGAGAAGACCGGGCCGTTGTCGCGCCCGGCGAACTCGCTAAACGCCGGGACGGTGATCTCGGGACGGATCACGATGATGGCCAGGGCCAGCATCACGATCACGCCGATCTTCATGAAGGTGGAGAGGTAGTCGCGCGGGGCCAGGAGCAGCCAGACAGGGAGGATGGCCGCGATGAAGCCGTAGATGATGAGGCCCCAGGCGATGGTGACCTTGTCCAGGTGGAAGAACGCGGCACCCCATTCGGTCCCTGCCACCGCACCGCCGCCGATGATGGCGGCCATGAGCAGCACGAACCCGATGACGGAGACCTCCATGACCTTGCCGGGCCTGAGGTACCGCAGGTACACGCCCATGAAGAGGGCGATCGGAATGGTCATGCCCACCGAGAAGACGCCCCAGGGGCTCTCACCCAGGGCGTTGACGACCACCAGGGCGAGGATGGCGACGATGATCACCATGATGAGCAGTGTCGCGATGAGTGCGGCCGTGCCGCCGACCACGCCGAGTTCCTCGCGGGCCATCTGTCCGAGCGAACGGCCGCCGCGGCGCATGGAGAAGAACAGGACGAGGTAATCCTGGACGGCGCCGGCGAGGACGACGCCGATGATGATCCAGATCGTCCCGGGCAGGTAGCCCATCTGTGCCGCGATGACCGGGCCCACCAGGGGGCCGGCGCCGGCGATGGCGGCGAAGTGATGGCCGAACAGCACATTACGGTCCGTACGGACGTAGTCCTTGCCGTCGGCCTTGTATTCGGCCGGCGTGGCGCGGCGGTCGTTGGGCTTGAGCAGGTAGCGCTCGATGACCTTGGAGTAGAAGCGGTAGCCGATCAGGTAGGTGCAGACCGACGCGAAAACAAACCAGATGGCGTTGACGGTCTCGCCCCGGATGATGGCGAGCATGAACCAGGCGACGCCGCCCAGCAGTGCGATGGCCGCCCACAGCGCGATCTTGCCGGGCGTCCATTGGCGGTCCGCAGAGTCGCGGCCGGTGTCCTCCACCGACGTCGGCGGAAGGGACGGGTCGGGGACGATTCCGTCCAGTTGCGCGGTGCCGCCCGCGGTGCCCCGCGCGCTGCCGTGCGTGCTGTTGTGCGTGCTGCCGTCTGGCATAGTGCCCATGTCTCCTCCTCGAGAAACCCAATCGGGCAGCCCACCGGTACAGGACCGCCCCACGCACCCTACCAACGTGGCCGTCCTCACCCGCCGGCGCCGCGCCCGGCGGGGTGGGCCAGCCCAGGAGGCTAGGCCTGAAGGTTGCTGAGTTGCAACAGGCGGGCCTCGCACAGGTCCAGCCAGCGCACTTCGGCCTCAGTCTGGAAAATCAGCGAGTCCAGCACCAGGAGCCTGGCCGTGTCCGCGGGACGTTGGAGGGCGGCGGTGTCGCGGCGGGACTTGGTGTATTCCTGGAGCGCCCGGATGGAGACGGCCCGCTGGGCCTGGATGATGGCCCCGACGTCGGTTCCCGGAATAGTGAGGCCGAGGGCGAGCTTGATGGCGAGTTCGTTCCGGGGCGGATTGGCCCGGGAGACCGGGGCCGCGAACCAGCCGTGGACTTCGGTCCGACCCTCGGGAGTGATGCTGTAGATGACGTGTCCGTCGCCGTCGCCGCCGTCGTTGTGGACCAGCCCGTCACGTTCCAGCCGGTCAAGGGTGGTGTAGACCTGCCCGATGTTCAGCGGCCAGGACGAACCGGTGCGGTCCTCGAATTCGGTCCTGAGCTGATAGCCGTAGCGCGGCCGGTCCTGCAAAAGTGCGAGAAGACTGTGACGAATCGACATAGCGCCCCCCGGATCGCAAAGCCACGAAATCACACAGCATACACGCGCCCCAAGACGCGTGTATACCGCGTATGGAATCAGCGTATCGTCATTGCCGCCCGAATCGCAAAAAAGCGCATGCTCCGGACGGAATAAATCGTCCCTCACCTGCGGCTTAAGGCAACTGCCGGGTGCCGCCCGGCTACCTGGCGCCCGCTACATGACCAGCAGGACCTTGCCCACGTGGTCGCCGGAATCGAAGTAGGTGTGCGCGGCGGCGACCTGCTCCAACGGGAAGCTCTTGGCCACGAGGGGCCTGAGCCTGCCATCGGTCAGCATCGGCCAGACGGCGTCGCGGACCGCATTCATGATGACGGTCTTTTCCTCAACCGGGCGGGGACGCAGCGCCGTGGCGATGATGGCGGCCCGCTTCCGCAGCAGCTGCCCAAGGTCCAGTTCCGCCTTGGCGCCGCCTTGGAGCCCGATCACCACGAGGCGCCCGTAGTCAGCGAGGGCATCGATGTTCTGCGCGAGGTACTTGGCCCCTACGACGTCGAGGATCACGTCCGCGCCCTTGCCCCCGTTCTGCGCGCGCAGGCTCGAGGGGAAGTCTTCCTCCGTGTAGTTGATGGCGATGTCCGCGCCGAGGAAGGCCTTAGCGGTGCCGACCTTTTCCGCGTTCCCGGCCGTCGTGGCCACCCGCGCGCCGATAGCCTTCGCGAGCTGGATGGCCATGGTGCCAATCCCGCCCGTGGCCCCGTGGATCAGGACTGTCTCGCCCGCCTGCAGCTGCGCCGTCATGATCAGGTTGGAATACACGGTCGCGGCGACCTCGGGCAGCGATGCCGCCGTGACCAGATCCACGCCGTCGGGGATCCTCAGGACCTGCCCGGCGGGCACGGCCACCTTCTGGGCATAGCCGCCGCCGGAGAGCAGCGCCACCACCTTGTCCCCCATGGAGAACGCCTTGGTGACGCCCGGGCCGAATCCCGCAATCCTGCCGGAGACCTCCAGTCCGGGGATCTCCGAGGCACCCGGGGGCGGGGGGTAAAACCCCTTGCGCTGCTGGACGTCGGCACGGTTGAGGCCCGCGGCAACGACGTCGATCAGCACCTCGCCGGGGCCCGCCACGGGGGCCTCGACCTCACGGACTCCCAGGACCTCGGGTCCGCCGGGCTCTGAGATATAGACAGCCTTCATGGAGCACTCCCGATTCCTAACTGGCTCCGCGCACGTGCGCCGCGGTCACCAGGTCCGTTCAACATCTCTCCCCAGAATAGGGCGGGGAGCTGCCCGCGTCCGCAAGCACTGCGTGTTTTTGTGGCAGCCGACTGCCTATGAAAGACTACTCGTTAGGGAAGGTTGTCCGAGCGGCCGATGGAGCTGGTCTTGAAAACCAGTGTGCGGTGACCCCGTACCAAGAGTTCGAATCTCTTACCTTCCGCGAGAGCGCAGCGTTTGCGCGGTGCAGAGGCCGGTCGGAGCAATCGAGAGATTGCTCCAACCGGCCTCACTCGTCTCACCCGCGGAGGATCCGGGTGCCAGCTGGTCTTCGGGCGGCCCCTACCCTCGTCTTATCGCCTTTTGTCGCTTATTCTGTTGCCTAGGGAAACAAATAGTTCAGGCACGAGGATGCGATCGGGGAAACCATGACGCTGCTGGATGACAAATACGCTCCCGTAACCGCGCAGATTGGTTTCCTGCGCGTTCCCCTCGACGCGGCGTCTAAGGCGTTCACGGTCTGGCGGGCCGAGATCCATGGCGCGGCCAAGGTGACTCCGTTGTCGGGCGGGCTCGTAGAGAACGTCCTTCACCTTGAGCCCCTTACCGCCGCAGTGCGCCCGCGGGAACTGCTCATAGCCACCGGCAACCCGGAGTGGACCGCTGTGCTTGATTGCGGCACTCGCCGTGACGACCAAATACCGCCGGTTGGATACCTGTCCCGGGCGCTGAAGTGTCAGGGGCTTGTGTTGTGCTCCGTTCCCTTCAGCGGGCCCGGCCCACGGTCCCCCTACGGCGGAATCCAGTTTTCGATGTTCGGGCCGCTGAGGACCCATTTCCTGAGCTACGTGCGGACCAACAACTTGGTTCAGGACGGGTCCCCCCTGCGCTTCGACGCATCCGGAACCGAGCAGATTTTCGAGGAGACTGCCGCCTCCTCCCCGCGGCGGGTCACCGATCGATTCACGCTGCAAATGCTCGCCCGATACTGCGCGGCCCTGGGACTCCGACCCTTCGAAGAGGACTTCTATCCCGGCCCCTCCGTTCTGGTCGCCAGCCCCCAGACGGCGCCCGCGGCGCGGGCCTTAAGCCTGGCCGAGACGCCAAAGTGGCTGCACATTCACCCGGGGTAGCACTTCAGACCCGATTCGATCAACAGTTCGCCCGGCCGGCCCATTGAAAGTGTCGGTGGCACGTCATAGTCTCGCTGTGTCTCCACCCAGTTCCCACCACCCCCATTTCCCACAAACCGGGGACAACGACGAACCAGAGTCCAGCGGCCGCGCGACGATGCCCTGGCCGCCACAACGAGCAGGAGCCCTCATGCCTACACCCGACCACTCCAACGGCGCACCGTGCTGGATCGACCTCATGACATCCGATGCCGAGAAGGCCAAGTCGTTTTACGGCGCCCTGTTTGGCTGGACCTACCAGACCGGTGACGAAGAAAAGTACGGCGGCTACATCACGGCCTCGAAGGACGGCAAGTCCGTGGCCGGCTTGATGCAGAAGCAGGCCGACCAGGCAGCGTGGCCGGACATGTGGTCCACGTACCTGCGAACGGAAGACGCCGCGGCCACGGTCAAGGCTGCGTCCGAGCACGGCGGTCAGGTCTACATGGACACCATGGTGGTTCCCGAACAGGGCAGCATGGCGATGATCGGGGACCCCACCGGGGCGTCAATCGGCGTGTGGCAGCCAGGCGAAATGAAGGGCTTTGAGCTGGCGGCCGAAGCCGGCGCGCCGGCCTGGCACGAGCTTCACACCAAGGACTACGCGACAGCCGTCACGTTCTACCAGGACGTGTTCGGCTGGGACACCGACGTCATGAGCGACACGCCGGAATTCCGCTACACCACCCTGGGCGCAGGCCCGTCGGCCAAGGCCGGGATCATGGACGCATCGGCCCATCTGCCGGCCGAGGTTCCCTCTAACTGGCAGGTCTACTTCGCCGTCGAGGACACGGACGCCACGGTGGCACAGGCCGTCTCGCTCGGCGCCACGGTGGTCCACGCACCCGAGGACACCCCGTTCGGCCGGCTCGCCACGCTGACCGATCCCAGCGGCGCCATGTTCAAGATCGTGGCGGACACCGGACAGGGAGGCCAAACCGCTCCGGACGCCTAGCCCCGCCGAGACCGCCCAGACTGCCGCGCGCCCGCCCGGGGCCGCCGATCGCGGGGCGTTCACACGCGCGGGGCCGGACGGTCCCTCCCGCTCAATTACAAAAATCGTTGGAAGAAATACCGGCCAGACCCTCTCCCGAGGACCACTGGCCGGTATTCTGCTGTGGAGCGCCCGGTGGAGGCACCCGGACACCGCTCAAGTGCACCACCAGTCACCGTTGCCCGGGGCTTTCGAGCCGCTCCGGGAAGGCTGCGGCACGTCTCGCTGGGGGACGTCCCGCCGAATGCACGTTGAATCCATACGTTGTTCATTCACCCCTGTTTGGATGGGCCCGGCACGACTTGACCAGGAGTTCAGGCCGGCCACTGTCCGCTGCACCCGGCGGACGCACTGCACCCTGCCCTTTACCCGGGGCACCTTAATGAGAGTTAGAGCGGATGAAACAAACACCCTGGAAATCAGTGCTGGGCACAGCCCTGTCGGCGGCGCTCATAGCAGCCCCGCTGGCAGCTGCGCCAGCCCTTGCCGTGGAGGTCTCCCCGGCAGCAGCCGGAACCTCGCCGGTGGTCATCAACGAGGCATACCTCAGCGGCGGCAGTGCCGGCGCTGCCTTCAAGAACAAGTTCGTCGAGCTCTACAACGGCTCCGACACCCCGGTCTCGCTGGAGGGCTGGAGCCTCCAGTACCGCGCCGCCACGGCCACCGCGGCGCCGAGCTCGGTGGCCGCCCTGACCGGGAGCATCCCGGCCAAGGGCTACTACCTGCTCAAGGGCGGCAGCAACGGCACGGCCGGCGCGGATCTGCCCGCAGCGGACGCCACCGCCACGGGTTTCAACCCGGCCGGAGGCGGCGGCACGATCGTGCTGGCCAAACAGGCCGCGGCACTCAACCCGCTGCCGACGGGTTCGGTCATTGAACCGGCCAACGTGGCGGACCTCCTCGGCTACGGCACCTCCAACACCTTCGAGGCCCAGGCGGCCGCTGCGCCGTCGGGCAACACCGACGTCAAGAGCCTGAACCGCAGCAGCGGCGCGGACACGAACAACAACTCCGCTGATGTCACGCTCAACGCAGCCATCACGCCGAAGGCCGCCAACGGCGCCGCCGGCCCTGTGGATCCACCGGTCGATCCGGGCCCAGGGACGCCCCCGGCCGTCAAGACCATCGCCGAAATCCAGGGCACCGGCGCGGCGAGCCCGCTGGCCGGATCCTCGGTCAGCACCCGCGGCAAGGTCACCGCGACGTTCCCCACCGGGGGCTTCGCCGGCTACTACATCCAGGCCCCCGGCACCGGCGGCGATCTCACCCCGGCCAACCACACGGCGTCGGACGCTTTGTTCGTCCACTCACCGTCCACGGTCGACTCCGTGAAGATCGGCGACTACGTCGAACTCACCGGCGCCGTGAGCGAATTCTTCGGCATGACCCAGCTGAGCGTCGCCGCGGCGGCCGATCTGAAGAAGCTCACCGAAGCCGCCCCCGAGGTCAAGGCCACCGGCTTCACCCTCCCCGCCGACGAGGCGTTCCGTGAATCGCTCGAAGGCATGCTGCTCACCCCGCAGGGCCCGGTCACCGTGGCGGACAACTTCTCGCTGAACCAGTACGGCGAGATCGGCCTGGCCGGCGGCGCCACCGCGCTGGAGCAGCCCACCGCCGTCGCGCCCTTCGGTTCTGCCGAGTACACGGCCACCGTCGCCGCCAATGCCGCCCGCGCCATCAAGCTCGACGACGGCGCCACCACGAACTTCCTCAAGGACGCCACCACCAAGGCCCAGGTGCTCCCGTACCTGAGCACTACAGATCACGTCCGGGTTGGCGCGCCGGTGACGTTCAAAACCAACGTGGTGCTCAGCTACGCAAACAATGCCTGGAAGTTCCAGCCCCTGACCCAGCTGACGGCCGCCAACGCGGACACCGTCCAGCCAGCCAGCTTCGGCGCCACGCGCGCGGACACCCCCGCGGCCGTTGGCGGCAACCTCAAGCTCGCCTCCTTCAACGTGCTGAACTACTTCCCCACCACAGGCGACCAGATCTCCGGCTGCACGTTCTACCCGGACCGGGACGGCAACCCCATCACGGTCAAGGGCGGCTGCGACGTCCGCGGCGCGGCGAATGCGGAGAACTTCAAGCGGCAGCAGGACAAGATCGTCGCGGCGATCTCCAAGTCCGGGGCCGACGTCGTCACGCTCATGGAGGTCGAGAACTCGGCCCAGTTCGGCAAGAACCGGGACGACGCCCTCGCCAAGCTGGTGGAGGCCCTGAACATCGCCACCCCCGGAATCTGGGACTACGTCCGCACGCCCGCCAACGCACCCCCGCTGGCGGACGAGGACATGATCCGCACCGCGTTCATCTACAAGAAGGCTGCCGCCGAACCGATCGGCGAATCCATCATCCACAACGACACGGTCGCGTTCGCCAGCGCCCGCAAGCCGATGGCCCAGGTCTTCAAGCCGGTCGGCGCCTCCGATGACAAGAAGTTCATCGCGATCGCCAACCACTTCAAGTCCAAGGGCTCCGCCGCCACGCCGGATGACACCGACAAGGGCCAGGGCGCCTCGAACCTCGCGCGCACCGCCCAGGCCAAGTCGCTGCTGGCGTTCGCCGACGAACTGCAGAAGTCCAAGGGCACGGACAAGGTTTTCCTGATCGGTGACTTCAACTCCTATGCCAAGGAGGATCCGATCAACGTCCTCACGGGCGCCGGGTACGTCAACCAGGATGAGAAGGCAAAGAACGCCGACGGGTCCGCCAAGCACTCCTACCTGTTCGGCGGCCTCGTGGGCTCGCTGGACCACATCCTCGCCTCCCCGGCGGCCAACGCCGCCGTCACCGGCGCGGACATCTGGAACATCAACTCTGTGGAATCCGTGGCGTTGGAGTACAGCCGCTACAACAACAACGTCACCGACTACTACGCTCCGGACCAGTTCCGGGCGAGCGACCACGATCCCGTGGTGGTGGGCCTGAACTTGCCCGTCACCCCGGCCAGCGTTGAGCTGAACTTCCTAGGCATCAACGACTTCCATGGCCGCATCGATTCCAACACCGTGTTCTTCGCCGGGACCATCGAGAAGCTGCGCGCCGCCGCCGCCCCGGGCGCCACGGCGTTCATCTCGGCCGGCGACAACATCGGCGCCTCGCTGTTTGCCTCAGCGATCGCCAAGGACCAGCCGACCATTGACGTGCTGAACGCCCTGGACCTGCGCACCTCCGCGGTGGGCAACCACGAGTTCGACGGCGGCTGGGCGGACCTGCGCGACCGCGTCACCGCCGGCGGCACCAATGCCAAGTTCCCTTACCTGGGTGCCAACGTCTACACGAAGGGCACCACCACGCCGGTCCTGCCGGAGTACACGGTCCTGGACATGAACGGCGTCAAGGTCGCCGTGATCGGCACCGTCACCCAGGAAGTGCCCTCCCTGGTCACACCGTCGGGCATCGCGGGCCTTGAGTTCGGCGATCCCGTCGACGCCATCAACCGGGTCGCGGCAAAGATCAAGGCGGCCAAGCTCGCCGACGTCATCATCGTGGAGAACCACGACGGCGCCGGGTCCGGCGCGCCCGACGGTGCCACCCTGGAACAGGAGGTCGCCGCCGGTGGCCCCTTTGCCAAGATGGTCCAGAAGGTCACCCCGGACGTTGCAGCGATCTTCAACGGCCACACCCACAAGCAGTACGCGTGGGATGCGCCGGTCCTGGATGCGGCGGGCCAGCCCACCGGCAAGACCCGCCCGATTGTCCAGACCGGAAACTACGGCGAGTTCATCGGCCAGATCCAGCTGACCATCGACACCAAGACGATGCAGGTGACCGGTTACAAGGCCGGCAACGTCCAGCGCACCACGAGTGCCGTGCAACCTGCGGCCGATCTGGTGGCCGCCTACCCGCGGGTCGCCGCCGTCAAGACCATCGTGGACAAGGCCCTGGCCGACGCCGCCGTGGTGGGCAACCAGCCGGTCGGCAAGCTCACCGCCGACATCACCACTGCGTTTGCCGGCTCCCCGGCCGTGCGTGATGACCGGGCCAGCGAGTCCACCCTCGGCAACCTGGTCGCGGACTCTCTCGTGGACGCGCTGAAGGCGCCGGAACTCGGCGCCGCAGAAATCGGCGTCGTCAATCCGGGCGGCCTGCGCAACGAGCTGTACTACGCGCCCGACGGCACCATCACGTACGCCGAGGCCAACGCGGTGCTGCCGTTCGTGAACAACCTGTGGACCACGTCCCTGAGCGGTGCGCAGTTCAAGACCCTGCTGGAGCAGCAGTGGCAAACCAACCCGGACGGCACGGTTCCCAGCCGCGCTTACCAGCAGCTGGGCCTGTCCAAGAACGTGAACTACACGTACGACGCCGCCCGCGCCGCCGGGGACCGGATCACCTCGATCCGGGTCAACGGTGCGCTGATTGATCCGGCGAAGTCCTACCGGATCGGGACGTTCAACTTCCTGGCCACCGGCGGCGACAACTTCCGCATTTTCAAGGAAGGCGCCGGCACCAAGGATTCCGGGCTGGTGGACCGCGACGCGTGGATCGCCTACCTGCAGGGCCGTAACCCCGTTTCGCCGGACTTCGCCCGTCGCTCCGTGGCGGTCGTGAACACGACGGCGGCCGAGGTCAAGGGCGGGGACTCCATCACCCTGGCGGTTTCGAAGCTGGACCTCACCTCGCTGGGCAGCCCGGTGAATGCCACGCTGCGCGCCGAGTTCACCGACGCGGCCGGTGCCGTGACGTCCCTCGGCACGGTCCCTGTGACGGCCGGCGCCGCCACGGTGAACGTTAAAGTTCCCGCGGGTGCGGCTGCCGGCACGGGCACCCTGGTACTCACCGCCGTCGAATCCGGCACCGTGGTGAAAACTGCGGTGACGGTGGCGGCCAGCGTCCCCGTGCCGCCGAAGTGCACGGCCCCGGTTCCGCCGAAGAAGTGGTACGACGTCTTCGGGTGGATCAAGTACTCCATCGCCTGGATCCAGTACCAGAAATGCCTCAAGGGATGATTCCTTAGCCCGGGTTTCGTAGCCCCGGGCTACCAGCCCCTGTTTAGCAGTCCCACACCAGTGAGCATGCCCTCTCCTGGCCCGCAGCAATGGACATAAGCACCAAGTGTCCAGCGCCCGGCGTCAGCGGAGGGCATGCTCATTTTTCGCGGGCCTTCACTGGCTCACCGCCGGCGGCCAGACCACGGCATATGCCCTCCCCTGGCCCGCAGCAATGGACATATGCACCAAGTGTCCAGGGCCCGGCGCCAGCGGAGGGCATGCTCATTTTTCGCGGGCATTCGGCGGCACCCTGGTACCGGCTAGCGGTCCAGGATGTCGCGGGCGATTTCGTCGGCGTCGCGCAGGGTGCGCTGGCCGCTGCGGTAGACGGGACCGGGATTCTGCTTGGCCTCGGCGGCGATCGCGGTGCCCCATTGCGTCGCGGAGAGCTGGAGGCCCAGCACGTACAGCCCCTCGGTCACGGAGCCGTTGGCCCCCAGCGGCCGATACGGGTGCGGAACGACGTCCAGCCCCGAGGTCTGCACCGGGATTCCCTCCGCGGTCATCATGAGCCGTGGCCGGACCAGCCCCTCGGCGAGCAACTGCTCGAGCAGGGGCGAGGCGTTGACGGCCACCCGGTTGGCGGGCGCCAGCGCCTCAATCATCGTCGTGGCGGATACGCCGGCCGCCAGCGCACTGCCGGCAGCTGCATCGGCACCTACACCGGCCATTCCAGCAGCCTCCGGGCCGCCGTCGACGCTTTCATCGGTGCCGCCGCCCACCCAGGGCGAAGCCGCGGTAAAGGCCCGGGCCAGGAGGTCCACGCCGAACTTGGGATCCGGACCCACGAAGCGAACCACCCCGGCCCGCGCGAGCGCCGCCAGCTGCGCGGCGCGCAATGCCGGCGGACCGCTCGCCAGGCCTTCCACGAATGACTCGAACCAGCCGCGGAGGCCTGCCACCCAGGATTCGTCCGTGATGCCGCTGTCAGCCACGGCGGTCTTGAGCACAGCCCGGCCATGGTGCAGGGCGCCGATCGCCATCTTCACGGGGTCGTCCTCGCCAAGTGCGGAGCGCCGTGCGTCATCGAGGAGGTAGTTCACGACGGCGGCGTCAAGTTCGGCCCGGGAGCCGAACGAGCGTCCGGCCAGCGGCGCCGCCAGGCCGAGCAGGTCCAGCCGCTGGGCTTCCCGGACATGGACGGCAATGACCGATTCCGTGGTGTGTTCCCACTTACCGGCCGAATGCGCGTGCGGCCGCAAGGACTCTTCCAGGGCGCGCAGGAACTCGGCCGGGTCGGTCAGGATGGCGCCAGGCTGCGAGCGCGCCAGCGTCGAGTAGTAGGCCCAAATCGCGTCGCGGTGCAGGAGCGGCCAGAGGTCGTAGTCAAACGAGGGCCGGATGCCGGAGTCGGCAAACTTCGCGATCGCCGCCTCGGTGCAGTACCGCAGCTGGACGGCGCCCGGGTAGTAGCCCGTGAGCGTCGCCTTGGCCCGGTAGGGGGTCCCGCGGCGTGAGGCGGCGATGATGTGGGGTTCGCGACCGGAGGGCTGATACGTCAATTCGCTCGTGCCCTCGGCGGTCAGGAACCGGCCGCCACGCCCTTCCGTCAGCTGCCCCATGACGTCAAAGAAGTTCAGGCCCATGCCGCGCACCAGGACGGGCTGGCCGGCGGGCACCACGGACCAGTCGACGTCGGCGGGCGCCGCCGGCGGCATGTAGAGGAGCCCGAGTTCCTTCGCCGCGGCGAGCAGCTCCCGCTGCTCAGCGTTCAACTGCGCGGCGAGGTGGCCCAGGGCCAGCACCACGGAGTCAACGGTCAGCACCGTACCATCGTCGAGGACGACGTCGAACCGCACAGGGGTCCGCGCGGGTGCGGCCGCCGGATCTCCCGGCTCCGCCCCGTGCCGGACGGACGTCGCCGTCGCCGGGTGGAAGTCCACGGTGACGCCGTCCGGGAGCCGGGTGAGCAGCTCCTCAAGGGTGGACCGCAGGTAGCGGCCGTACAGGGCGCGGCTGGGGAAGTCCGCCGGGCCGAGCCCGGCCACCTCGGCGCGTTCCGCCTCAGTCAGCGTCGGCTCCGGCTGGTGCTGCTGCAAGGCGCGCCACTGGTCGAAGGTGCGTCCGGCCAGGGGCTCGGCGAGCTCCCGGTCTTCGGGGACGACCGTGGGATAGAAGGACTGCGTGTTCATCAGGTACAACCTCGACTGTCCGGGCTGCCACACATGCCCGGGGCCGGCCGGGTACGGATCGATCACGTCGATGTGGAGGGTTCCGGCGGGACCGGCGGCGGCCCAGTTGGCGAGCAGCCGCTCCAGCACGCTCGTGCCCCGGGGACCGGCGCCTATCACTGCCGTCCGGATGCTTCGCGATATGCCCACGGCATCCAGCGTATCGGCAACCCCGCCGCGGGCATGACCTGCCGTGTGACTTGCCAGCGCCGCACCGATGTTCTTGGATGGAAAAATGACCGCCACAGAAGCTGATCACCCGTCCGCGCCCGGCCAAGCCACCGGCACCGCCCCGGCTGCGGGCACCTCCCCCGAACCTGTCGACGAGAACATCTGGCTGGAGGACATCTACGGCCAGGAGCAGCTGGCCTGGGTCCGTGAACAGAACGCCCGCACCGAGGAGCTCCTCGAGGATGCCGATTACGCCGAGCTCGAGGGCAGGATCCTGGAGGTCCTCGACTCCACCGACCGGATCCCCATGGTGGGTAAGCACGGCGAGTGGTATTACAACTTTTGGAAGGACCGGGACAACCCCAAGGGCCTGTGGCGGCGGACCAGCTGGGACAGCTACCGGGCCGGGACGCCCGCGTGGGACGTGCTCCTGGATGTCGACGCGCTCGCCGCCGCCGAAGGCCAGGATTGGGTCTTCCACGGAGCCAACTTCCTCCGACCTGCTCCGGGCGAACCGCACCGGCGTGCGCTGCTGGCGTTCTCCCCCGACGGCGGCGACGCGAACCGCCACCGCGAGTTCGACGTCGAGGCCCGCGGCTTCGTGGACCCGGCCGACGGCGGCTTCGACCTGCCGACCGGCAAGGGCAACGCCTCCTGGCTGGACAGGGACACCTTGCTCGTCGCCACGACCGCCGCTGACCTGCCGCGGACCACCTCGTCCTATGCCCGGACCGGCGTGAAGCTGCGCCGGGGGGAATCCCTGGCGCAGGCCGAGCGGCTGTTCGACATCCCCGAGGACCACATGATGGCGATCGTGGCCCACGATTCGACGCCGGGATTCGAACGCACGTTCGCGGTCGACTGGATCAGTTTCTTCGAAAAGAACACCTCCGTGCTCCGCGACGGCGCCTGGGTGCAGATCGACGTGCCCGCAGACGTGAATCTGAGCTCGCACCGCGAATGGCTGCTGTTCCGCCCGCAGCGCGACTGGACCGTCAACGGCACCACGCATCCGGCGGGCTCCCTCCTCGCTGCCGGGTTCGAGGACTTCCTCGCCGGCAGCCGGGACCTCGCGGTGCTTTTCACACCCGATCCGCACACCTCGCTGCAGTCCTGGAGCTGGACACGGGACTTCCTGCTGCTGAATCTGCTCCGCGACGTGTCCTCGGAAATCCACGTCCTGGATCCGCGGCAACCGGGGACGGATTCCGCGTGGGCCGCCACCGTTCTGGACGCCTGCCCGCCCCTGCACGACGTCAACGCCTTCGCGGTGGATGACGAAGACGACGCCGAAGGCTCGGACGACGACGGCACCGGTGGCGGAGCCGTGATTTCCGAGGGCGAGGCGCCGGGCGCGGGTAACGACTTCTGGCTCGTCGCCACCGGCTTCACGACGCCGACCACTCTGACCCGCGGCACGCTCAGCCGCGACAGCGGCTCCGGGGCCGGCGCCCGGGTGGTCAGCACGCACGAGGTGATCCGGACCTCGCCGTCGTTCTTCAACGAAGCCGACTACGACGTCCAGCAGCACTTCGCCGTGTCCAAGGACGGCACGAAGGTCCCCTACTTCCAGGTGGCCGCCAAGGACCTGGTGCTGGACGGCCAGAACCCCACCCAGCTCTCGGGCTATGGGGGCTTCGAGATCTCCCGGACACCGGCTTACAGCGGCGCGATCGGCCGGGCCTGGCTGGAGCGGCGCACCGCGGAGTCCGCCGGCGCCGAGGGCGAGGCGCCGCACCGCCGCGGCGGGGTCTACGTGGTGGCGAACATCCGCGGCGGCGGCGAATACGGGCCCTCCTGGCACCGGGCCGCACTGCAAGGGAACCGCCACCGCGCGTACGAGGACTTCGCCGCCGTGGCCGCGGACCTGATCTCCCGCGGCGTCACTTCGCGGCAACGGCTCGGCTGCGTGGGCGGCTCCAACGGCGGGCTGCTGGTGGGCAACATGCTCACGCACTACCCGGAGTTGTTCGGCGCCGTGTCCTGCGGTGTCCCGCTCCTGGACATGCGCCGGTACACCAAACTCTCCGCGGGCTATTCCTGGATCGGCGAATACGGCGACCCCGATGTCCCGGAACAGTGGGAGTTCCTGAAGACGTTCTCGCCCTACCACCTGCTCAAGGACGGCGTGGACTACCCGGAAACGTTCATCTGGACCGCCACCTCGGACGACCGGGTAGGCCCGGTCCAGGCCCGGAAAATGGCGGCCCGCATGCAGGCCATGGGCATCCCGAACGTGTGGTTCCATGAAGCCCTCGAGGGCGGCCACGCGGGCGCGTCGGATAACCGGCAGGCCGCGGCCCTGCAGAGCCGCAGCCAGCATTTCCTGTGGCGTGCCCTGGCCGGCCGGGAGGCCTGATCCCGCGCCCCCGACGCACCAGGCAACGCGGGGTCGCTTCGCGCCCATCCGGGCCCCCGGCATGGGCCAGAGGTGACCCCGCGATGTCTTGGACCGGCCGTTTTGCGCTGCGTGGCACCTTCTGCGTATCCTTGGTTGGCTAGTTAATAGCAATTGGAGACGTGCCAGAGCGGCCGAATGGGCTTCACTGCTAATGAAGTGTGGGGCACAACTCCACCGGGGGTTCAAATCCCCCCGTCTCCGCGTTCGGCCCCGGTCCCTGACCGGGGCCTTTTGCGTTCCCGGGCAGATCCGGCAACCTCGCGGCGTCGCCTGCGCCAGCCGGCTCCCGTCCGGTGGCCGGACGCCTCGCGCCCGCAGGCGGATTCGGATGGCAGGATGGGCCCATGTCGAGCAACCCCATCAGCACCAGCGCGTTTGACGCGATCATCGTCGGCGGCGGCCACAACGGCCTGGCCGCCGCAGCATACCTGGCCAAAGCCGGCCGGCGCGTCCTGGTTCTGGAGCAGCTGGCGCACCCGGGCGGTGCCGCAATATCCGCGCACGCGTTCGACGGCGTCGATGCCCGGCTCTCGCGCTACTCGTACCTGGTCAGCCTCCTGCCGCGGCAGATTATCGAGGACCTCGGCCTGCGCATCGAGCTGGCCCGGCGGCGCTATTCCTCCTACACCCCCGACCCCCGAGACGGCAGCCGTGCCCTGCTGGTGGACAACGGGGACGAGGCCGCCACCGCGGCGTCCTTCGCCGCCGTCGGCGCTCCCGACGGTGAGTTCCATGCCTTCACCCGTTTCTACGCCGCCTGCCGGCAGCTCACGGAGGCGCTCTGGCCCACCATGACCGCGCCGCTGCTGCCGCGGTCCGAAGCGCGGGCCCTCGCCGGCCGGGCCGGGGCCGCCGAGGCGTGGGAGGCCATGATTGAACATCCCATCGGACAGACCATAGCCAAGGAACTGGGCAGTGACCTGGTCCGGGGCGTGGTCCTGACGGATGCGCTGATCGGAACGTTCGCCCGGGCCGACGACGAAGACCTGCAGCAGAACATCTGCTTCCTGTATCACCTGATCGGCGGCGGGACCGGCGATTGGGACGTGCCGGTGGGCGGCATGGGCGCGGTCTCGGGCGAGTTGGAGCGCGCCGCCCGTGACGCCGGGGCAACCATCCTGACCTCGGCGGAGGTCACGGCCGTCCGGGGCGGCGGCGTCGTGGACTACCGCCACGGCGGCCGGGACCATTCGGCCTCGGCGCCGTGGGTCCTCTCCAATGTGGCGCCGGCCGTCCTGGACCGGCTGCGGGACAGCGGAACCGGCACCGGCACCGAAAACCCGAACCATCGCCGCGAGGGCGCGCAGGTGAAGGTCAACCTCCTGCTCAGCCGGCTTCCCCGGCTCCGGGACGCGTCCGTCAGCCCGGAGGCGGCTTTCGGCGGGACGTTCCACATCAACGAGACCTGGACTCAACTGGACTCCGCCTACCTCAGTGCCGCCGAGGGATCGGTGCCCTCGCCGCTGCCGTGCGAAATCTACTGCCACTCCCTGACGGACCCCAGCATCCTGTCCGCGGAGCTCCGGGCTGCGGGCGCCCAGACGCTCACGGTATTCGGTCTGCACGTCCCGGACCGGCTGGTCACCGCGGAGAACAATGAGGACCGGCGCGCCGAACTGCAGGCAGCCGTCCTGGCCTCCCTTAACTCGGTCCTGGCTGAGCCCATCGAGGATCTGCTCCTGACGGATTCGGCGGGCCAGCCGTGCATCGAAACCAAGACCACCCTGGACATCGAACGCGCTGTCGGCATGCCCCGCGGCAACATCTTCCACGGCGGGCTCGACTGGCCGTTCGTGGAAGACGGCGAACCGCTGGACACCCCGGCGCGCCGCTGGGGCGTGGCGACGGACGATCCGCAGATCCTGCTGTGCGGATCCGGTGCCCGGCGCGGCGGAGCCGTCAGTGCCATCGGCGGGCATAACGCCGCCATGGCGGTGCTCGAATCGGAAACGCCTCTACGCAATGGGTGAACCTACGCAATGGGTGAACCCGCGCAATGGGTGAACCGTAACGTGGAGGCACGAGCATGAGGGCATCCGCCCGCGGCGGCGTCCCGGCCGAGGTTAGCCGGCCTGACCCAGCACCAGCGGCAGAACGGCGCCGGCGCCGGCGAGCCTGAGGGCCCGCCCGGAAACCGTCAGGGTCCAGCGGCTGTCCACGAGGTCGTCAATGAGCATCACGCTCTGGCCCCGGATTCCAGCCAGAGCCTCCTCCAGCTCGGGACCCACCACCAGCCGGTCCCAGACTCCGGCGAGCCGGTATGCGCTGTTGCCGCCGCGGCCGCCGGTGGGCCCGCCGTGCTGGAGCTGTAGCTGGCCGAGGTACGGGATCCGGCCGATCTCGGAGATCCCGCGGGCCAGGGAGTCCACCAGCGCCGGTTTCCCCCGGGAAGGCAGGCTGATGATCGCGGCCGGCCGGCCGGCCCCGCTCCAGCCCGGGGTGCGGGCGTCTCCCGTGCCCCATTCCCGGAGGACCTGGACGCAGGCCTGGAGCATGCCGGGGTCAACGGCGCGGTCCGGTGCACCGGCGGCGAAGGCCTCCCGCAGGGCCCCGCCCCAGCCCAGGTCCGTCAGGCGCGCCAGGACCCGGCCGTCCGCGAGGGCTTCCTCCGGCTTGATCTTGCCCTTGACCGGCACGCCCAGGCGGTCCATGCCGCTGGGCCACTGCAGGCGCGGTTCCAGGACGACGCCGGCCCGGCGGAGAGTCTTCCCGGCGGTCTCCGTGGCGTCCTCGGCGATGTCGGTGCGGAACCAGCGGCCCGCGCAGTTGTCGCAGCGGCCGCAGGCGCGGGCGGTCTCGTCGTCCAGCACCGAGGTGATGTATTCCATTCGGCAACCGGCCGTGTCCTGGTAGATGACCATCGAGTCCTGTTCATCCACCCGGGCCTCGGCGATCCGGGCGTAGCGTTCGGCGTCGTAGTTCCACGGCTGTCCCGTGGAGCGCCAGCCGCCGCCGACGCGTTCGACGGCGCCATCCACGGCCAGGACCTTCAACAGCAGCTCCAGCGGGGTCCGGCGCAAATCCACCCGGGCCTCGAGCGCCACCGTGGACACGGCCGTGCCGGCCTCGGCGAGGGCTGTCAGGACGGCGGCGGCCTTCTCCTCGGACGGCATGGACGCGGTGGCGAAGTACTGCCAGATGTCGCGGTCCTCCGAGCCGGGCAGCAGCAGCACGTCGGCGTTGGCCGCGCCACGTCCGGCGCGGCCCACCTGCTGGTAGTACGCGACGGGAGAGGACGGCGCGCCAAGGTGCACCACGAAGCCCAGGTCCGGCTTGTCGAAGCCCATGCCCAGGGCGGACGTGGCGACGAGCGCCTTGACCTGGTTGTCCTTCAGGAGCTGTTCGGCGCGTTCACGGTCCGCCGGATCCGTCCGGCCGGTGTAGGCCAGCACCTCATGCCCGGCCTCGGCCAGGAGACGGGCGGTGTCCTCCGCCGCAGACACCGTAAGGGTGTAGATGATGCCGCTGCCCTGCAGGTCCTGCAGGTGGGTCAGCAGCCAGCCCAGCCGTTGCCGGGAATCCGGCAGGGTCAGGACGCCCAGCCGGAGGGACTCCCGGCCCAGGGCGCCGCGGATGGTCAGCACGTCCTTGCCGAGCTGTTCCTCGATGTCATGCACCACCCGGGAATTGGCCGTGGCGGTGGTGGCGAGCACCGGGACGGTGTCCGGCAGCTGCGTAATGAGGTCCGCGATGCGCCGGTAGTCGGGGCGGAAGTCGTGCCCCCAGTCCGAGATGCAGTGGGCCTCGTCAATCACCAGCAGCCCGGTGCGGCGGACGAGCTCCGGGAGCTGGGTTTCCCGGAAGGACGGGTTGGTGAGGCGTTCAGGGGAGACCAGCAGGACGTCCACTTCGTCGGCGGCGAGCTGCTCGCGGACGGTGTCCCATTCCAGCTGGTTCGCGGAGTTGATGGCGACCGCCCGCACGCCGGCCCGTGCCGCGGCGGCCACCTGGTCGCGCATGAGCGCCAGGAGCGGGGACACGATCAGGGTGGGGCCGGCGCCGCGGCGGCGCAGCAACAGGGAGGCGACGAAGTACACGGCCGACTTCCCCCAGCCCGTCCGCTGCACCACCAGGGCCCGGCGGCCGCCGTCGACCAGGGCCTCAATGGCCTCGAACTGGCCGTCGTGGAACTGCGCCTCCGGGTGCCCCACGAGCTCCCGCAGCACGGCCTGGGCCTGTGCCCGGGTCGAGGATGACGCCGAGCCGGGCGCATCCGCGCCGGGCAGCGCCGTACTGGGCAGCTCCGTATCAAAGGGTGCAGCGTCGGAAAGTGCGGCATCGGAAAGGGCGTTCTGGTTACTGGCCATTGATTCAGTATCCCAGCCCCCTCCGACACCCACGCAGCCGGCACCGCCTATGTGGACAAACCCCGCAGCGCGGACAAGCACGCGTGGGGACCATCCAGCGGCGCGGACAAACCCGCCCGGGCGATGCAAGGCCGCCGCGTCGGAGCCGCAACGTAAGATAAGACGCGTGACTACGGACAAGACAAAGACCTTTGACCTCTCGGCATCGTTCAAGGCCTACGACGTGCGCGGAATCGTGGGGCAATCCATCACCGCGGAGATCGTCGAAGCAGTCGGTGCTGCCTTCGTTGACGTCCTGGACCTCGAGGGGCAGACCGTGCTGGTGGGCGGCGACATGCGCCCCTCCTCCCCCGAGTTCACCAAAGCCTTCGCCCACGGCGCCGCCACACGCGGCGCCAACGTCCAGCTGCTGGACCTGATCTCCACCGACGAGCTGTACTACGCGTGCGGCGCGCTCAACGCCGCCGGCGCCACGTTCACGGCCAGCCACAACCCGGCCGAATACAACGGCATCAAGATGGCCAAGGCCGGCGCCGTGCCGATCTCCTCCGAAACCGGGCTCAAAGAAATCCAGGCCCGCGCCGAGGACTACCTGAACTCCGGCACCATCCCCGCCGCCGGAACCCGCGGCCTGGTGGGCGTGCACGACGTCCTGAAGGGTTACTCCGAGTACCTCCGCAGCCTCGTGGACCTCCGCGGTTCCCGGCCGCTGAAGATCGTCGTGGATGCCGGCAACGGAATGGCCGGCCTCACCACCCCGGCCGTGCTCGGCGACGCCCTGCTGCCCAAGCTCCCCCTCGAGATCATCCCGCTGTACTTCGAGCTCGACGGGTCCTTCCCGAACCACCCCGCCAACCCGCTGGAGCCGGAAAACCTGCGCGACCTGCAGGCCGCCGTCGTTGAACACGGCGCGGACATCGGGCTGGCCTTCGACGGCGACGCTGACCGCTGCTTCGTCATTGACGAATTGGGCGAACCGGTCTCGCCGTCGGCCATTACCGGCATGGTGGCGCGCCGCGAAATCGCCCGCGCCCAGGGCCTCGGCGAAGACACGCCCACCGTCATCCACAACCTGCTGACCTCCCGCGCCGTCCCCGAACTTGTGGAGCGCCACGGCGGCCGGGCCGTCCGCACCCGTGTGGGGCACTCCTTCATCAAGGCCGTCATGGCCGCGGAGGGCGCCATCTTCGGCGGGGAGCACTCGGCCCACTTCTACTTCCGCGACTTCTGGAATGCGGACACCGGCATGCTGGCCGCCATGCACGTCCTGGCCGCCCTGGGCGAACAGGACGGCCCGCTCTCCGAGCTCGGCCGCGAATACGAGCCGTACCAGTCCTCCGGCGAGATCAACTCCGAAATCGAGGACAAGGCCGGCGCCGTCGAGCGGGTCCGCAAAGACTTCCACGCCGAAGACGTCGAGGTCGACTACCTCGACGGCAGCACCTTCATCGCCACCGACGGCAGCTACTGGTTCAACCTGCGCCCGTCCAACACCGAGCCGTTCCTGCGCCTCAACGTCGAAGCCACGGACACTGCGACCATGGAACGCGTCCGCGACCGCGTCCTGGCGCTGGTCCGGGGCTAACCGTGGCCGCGCACCCCGAAGAACCCGCGAACACCGGTTCCTGGCGCGACTCGGTGCCGGACGCCAGCGCCACCGACCTGGAGAACCTGCTCGGCACCGGCGTCGGCGCCGCGCAGGAGCAGCTGGAGCGCAACGGCGGCTTCCTGCCCTTCGCCCTCGTGGTGCAGAACGACGGCGAGGTCCGCTTGGTGGCCGTGACCCCCGCGGACGCGAGCGACGGCTCCGACGCCCACTTCGACGCGGACACGATGATCCGGGACCTCCACGAGCTCCTCCGGCAGCACCGGGACGAATTCCGGGCCGCCGCCGTCGTCTGTGACATCACGCTGCTCGAGGAAGACTCAGACGCCATTCACGTCGCGGCGGAGCACCAGGACGGCTCCCTGTTCGCCGCGGTCCTGCCGTACGCCCCGAACGCCGGGACCCACGAACTCGAATTCGGCCAGCTCGCCGCCGATACCAACGAACCCGCCGTTTGGGTGGACTAGACCGCCCGTAAGCTGGGGATATGAAGATTAATGCGTTCGCCGACGTGAGCCTGCGCGCCGTCATGGTGCTCGCGGCCGCCCCCGACGGCGCGCTCCTCACCACCCAGAGCATCGCCGACGCCGTCGGCACGCCGTACAACCACGTCAGCAAGGCGATGGCGAAACTGCGCGAACTGGGCATCATCGACGTCGAACGCGGCCGGAACGGCGGCTCCCGGCTTAGCGCGGCCGGCCGGAGCGCCACGGTGGGCCAGCTGCTGCGGCAGCTCGACACCCGCCAGGACCCGGCCGACTGCGTGGCCGCGGGCGGCGTCTGCCCGCTCATCAACGAATGCCACCTCCGGTCCGCGCTGGCCCGGGCCCGCGAGGCTTTCTACCGCGAACTCGACGGACTCGTGATCGCATCGCTGCCCACGTCGCGGCAGATGACACCCGTATTCCAGGCGATCGGGCTGCGTCCCGGGCTCTAGTCCGGCCTCCTGCACCTGCACGGTTACCCCTCGATTTGCTTCACTTTTCTACAACATGTAGAACTAAGGTTGTAAATACTCGCATTTCAAATGACAGTTTTTGCATCGCGGTCCGGTTGAAGACCCCCGGGCCACTATCTCAGGAGTCAACATGCTCTCGGACAAGTCCCGCCCCGTCATCGAGGCCACCCTGCCGTTGGTCGGTTCCCGGATCGGGGAGATCACCCCCAAGTTCTATGCGCGCCTCTTCGCCGCCCACCCGGAACTGCTGGACGGGCTCTTCAGCCGCTCGAACCAGCGCAACGGCAACCAGCAGCAGGCCCTGGCCGGAAGCATCGCCGCTTTCGCGAGCCACCTGGTCAGCAACCCGGGCACCCTGCCGGAGGCCGTCCTGTCCCGCATCGCCCACCGCCACGCCTCCCTCGGCATCACCGAGCCGCAGTACCAGGTGGTCTATGAGCACCTCTTCGCCGCCATCGCCGAGGACCTCGCCGAGGTCATCACCCCGGAAATCGCCGAGGCCTGGACCGAGGTCTACTGGCTTATGGCGGACGCACTGATCAAGCTCGAGAAGGGCCTTTACGCCGCCCAGGCCAACGGCGTGATGTGGATGCCCTGGCGGGTCGCCGCGAAGACCCCCGCCGGCACCGGGTCCATGACCTTTACCCTCGAACCGGCCGACGACACCCCCGTCACCGCGGCCCTCCCCGGCCAGTACGTCAGCGTCAAGGTCACCCTGCCGGACGGGCTTCGCCAGGTCCGCCAGTACTCCCTCTCCGGTGACGCCGGGACCAGCCGCAGCTTCACCACCAAGCTCGACGACGGCGGCGAGGTCTCCCCGGTCCTGCACAACACCGTGAGCGTTGGCGACGTCATCGAGATCTCCAACCCCTACGGCGAGATCACGCTCAAGGAAGGCGACGGCCCGGTGGTCCTGGCCTCCGCCGGCATCGGCTGCACCCCCACCGCGTCCATCCTGCGCTCCCTCGCCGCGTCCGGCTCGGACCGCCAGGTCCTGGTCCTGCACGCGGAAAGCACCCTGGAGAACTGGGCGCTGCGCTCCCAGATGACGGACGACGTCGAACGCCTCGACGGCGCCGACCTGCAGCTCTGGCTGGAGCAGCCCGAGGCCGGGGCCAACACCGGATTCATGTCCCTGCGCGAGGTGGACCTGCCCGCGAACGCGTCCCTGTACCTGTGCGGTCCGCTGCCGTTCATGAAGAACATCCGCAACGAGGCCATCAACGCCGGCATCCCGGCCACGAAGATCCACTACGAGGTCTTCGGCCCGGACATCTGGCTCGCCAGCTAGACACCCATCGAGCACGACGGCGGCCCCGCATCTTTGGGGAAGATGCGGGGCCGCCGTCGTCGTGTCAGTGGGCCTTTAGTGGTCCGCCATGCGTTCCTTGAGGCCTTCGAGCTCGGAGCGCAGTGCCTCGGGCAGGGAGTCGCCGAACTTCGCGTACCACTCCTCGATGGAGGCCAGCTCCGCGTCCCACTCCGCACGGTCGACGCGGACGGCGTCTTCGACGTGGGCGTGGGTCAGGTCCAAGCCGGTGAGGTCCAGCGCGTGGCCGGCCGGCACGAAACCGATGGGGGTCTCGACGGCGTCGGCCTTGCCCTCGATGCGCTCGATGGCCCACTTGAGGACGCGCGCATTGTCGCCGAAACCGGGCCAGGCGAAGTCGCCGTCTGCCGTGCGGCGGAACCAGTTGACCAGGAAGATCTTGGGCAGCCGTGCCGGGTTGGCCTTGGACGAAACGCTGATCCAGTGCTTCAGGTAGTCGCCCGCGTCGTAGCCGATGAAGGGCAGCATGGCCATGGGATCCCGGCGGAGTACGCCCACCTGGCCCGCGGCCGCTGCTGTGGTCTCGGAGGACAGGGTGGAGCCCATGAAGATGCCGTTGGTCCAGCTGCGGGCCTCGGTCACCAGCGGAACGGTCGTCTTGCGCCGGCCGCCGAAGAGGATTGCGGAAAGCTCCACGCCGTCGGGGCTGTAGTACTCCTCGGCCAGCATGTCGATCTGGGAGATCGGAGTGCAGAACCGGGAGTTCGGGTGGGCTGCGGGCTTGTCCGAATCGGGCGTCCAGGAGTTGCCCTGCCAGTCCGTCAGGTGCGCCGGGACCTCGTCGGTCATGCCTTCCCACCACACACCGCCGTCGTCCGTGAGGGCTACGTTGGTGAAGATGCTGTGGCCCTTGGCGATGGCACGCATGGCGTTCGGGTTGGTGCCCCAGCCGGTGCCGGGAGCGACGCCGAACAGGCCCGCCTCCGGGTTGGTGGCGCGCAGTTCGCCCTCCTTGCCGATCCGCATCCAGGTGATGTCGTCGCCGAGGGTCTCAACTTCCCAGCCCTCGATGGTCGGATCCAGCAGGGCCAGGTTGGTCTTGCCGCAGGCCGACGGGAAAGCGGCGGAGACGTAGTAGTTCTTCTTCTCCGGCGAGGTCAGCTTGAGGATGAGCATGTGCTCGGCCAGCCAGCCTTCGTCGCGGGCCATCACCGAGGCAATGCGCAGGGCGTAGCACTTCTTGCCGAGCAAGGCATTGCCGCCGTAGCCGGAGCCGAAGGACCAGATGGAACGCTCCTCCGGGAAGTGCACGATCCACTTGTCCGGGTTGCAGGGCCACGCGACGTCGGCCTGCCCGGGGGCCAGCGGTGCGCCCAGGGAGTGCAGTGCGGGCACGAAGAACGCATTGGTGGCGGTGATCTTGTTCAGGACCTCGGTGCCGATGGTGGCCATGATGCGCATGGAGGCGACAACGTAGGCGCTGTCGGTGATCTCGACGCCGAACTTGGGGTCCTCGGCGTCCAGGTGGCCCATGACGAAGGGGATGACGTACATGGTGCGGCCGCGCATGGAGCCGGCGAACAGGCCGCGCAGCTTTTCCTTCATCTGCGCCGGCGCCATCCAGTTGTTGGTAAAACCTGCATCGCGCTCGTTCTCGGAGCAGATGAACGTCTGTTCCTCCACGCGGGCCACATCGGCGGGGTCCGAGAAGGCCGCAAAGGACTTGGGGAACAGGTTCTCGTTTAGCCGGGTCAGGGTGCCCGCGGCGACGAGCTCATCCGTGAGCCGGGTGTTTTCCTCTTCCGAGCCGTCTACCCAGTAGATCCGGTCCGGCTGGGTCAGTTCAGCCACCTCTTCTACCCATGCCAGCAGACCGGCATGTGTGGTGGGTGCCTTTTCAAGCAACGGCAGTCGCGCCAGATCTCCCATTACGGTTCCCTTCTTCGGGTTCAGTGGTGTGTCCTAAATGCTAGGGCTCGCAACGGGCCCCGTTTCGGGCCTGGACGTGGGATGACTGGGGACGGACAAATCAAAAAGCCCGGAAAATCAAGGAAATAGTCGAATCATCGAAGCCATTTTTGTGACTAAGGTCACGTAGACCGGTCTAGTCAGCTAGATTACACCTGTTTCGATTTGTAACTAGGCCCGGGCTCGCGTAAAGTAATTCGAGGTTCGGGGAGCGAGAAGCTCCCCAAGAGCCGAGAATGCGCCCATAGCTCAGCTGGATAGAGCGTCTGTCTACGGAACAGAAGGTCAGGGGTTCGAATCCCTTTGGGCGCACAGAAGAAGAAGATCCGCCACGGTTCGCCGCGGCGGATCTTCTGTTTTAAACCCCCGGCGGCAGGCCCCCAACCAGGCCACCACCCATCGATTGCTCCGCAGCTGCCCTTCTGGCGGGTCAAAAGGGCAGCTACGGAGCAATCGACGTGGGTTGGCGGTGCTTAAGGCCTCTCAGGCCGTGGCCTTAATAATCACGCTGCGGATGCCGTCGAAATGGCTGCTGAGCGCCTTGGCGGCGAGTTCTTTGTCCGCCGAGGCGACAGCCTCATAGATCCGCCTGTGCAGCGCGGCAGTCTCCAGGAGGTCGACGGCGAACGGTCCGCCGAGTTCGAGGTGGATCCGGCGGTAGACCTTCCAGAAGACGTCCATGAGACTGATCAGCAGCTCATTGTTCAGCGGCGCGAACAGCCGGCGGTGGAACTCCGCGTCGGCCTCGATGAAGGGCTCCCCCGCGGCGGCCAGCGCCTCCATCCGGTGCACGGATTCCTCCATGCTGGCCAGCTGTTCTGCCGTGATCCGCTCCATGGCGGCCCCCACCAGGCCGGACTCCAGCGCCTGCCGGACCTCCACGAGCTGGATAGCCTCCTCCCCGTGGTGGCGCAGCGACAGCCTGGCCCGGAACGTCAGCCCGTCGGTCAGGGCCTCAAAGTTGTTCGGGGCCACGAACATGCCGAAACCGTGCCGGATTTCAATGACCCCCACGGCCTGGAGCGCCTTGAGTGACTCCCGGAGCGTATTGCGCCCGACGCCCAGAGCTGCGGTGAGCTCGTTCTCTGTCGGCAGCGGGTCCCCGGGAACAAGATCGCGCTCCAGGATCAGTTCCAGAATGTCGGCCTGAAGCGCCCGGAGCCGGGCCTGTGCGCTGAACCTCGCCAGCGGCTGGCTTTCAGTGTTCGTCTTGATATTGCCTGCGGCCATAGCCGTCCCTCCCCCAAAGTATGGTCCCAACAGTAGCGATGGTCCCCGCTCCTGCAAAGAGCGCTGCCCGGCATATGACACCGGGATTGACCGCCGGCGGCACCCGGAGCGGCCGCCCGGAGCCGACTCTGGCCGCGGCGTAGGCTGTTGGCATGACGGCACAGCTTGAGCGGGAATTCGATGTCATTGTCATTGGTGCAGGCGCCGTGGGGGAAAATGTGGCGGACCGCGTGGTCCGCGGCGGCCTGACGGCGGTGCTGATCGAGGCCGAGCTGGTGGGCGGCGAGTGCTCCTACTGGGCCTGCATGCCGTCGAAGGCGCTCCTGCGTCCGGGCACCGCGCTGCACGGTGCACAAACTGTCCCCGGCGCCAAGGAAGCCGTCACGCGTACCCTGGACGCGGCCGCAGTCCTCAAGCGCCGGGACTACTTCACCTCGCAGTGGCAGGACGACGGCCAGGTGAAGTGGGTGGAGGAGACCGGGATCGAACTGATCCGCGGCCACGGCTGGATCACCGCTCCTCGCAAGGTGGCGGTGGCCGGCCTGGACGGCAACAGCTACGCGCTCACCGCCCGGCATGCCGTGGTGGTCGCCACCGGGTCCGCGCCCAATCAGCCGCCGATCGAGGGGCTTCACGACGTCGAGTACTGGACCACCCGGGAGGCGACCTCCGCCCACGCGGTCCCGGAGCGGCTTGCGGTACTCGGCGGCGGGGTGGCCGGCGTCGAGCTCGCCCAGGCTTACGCCCGCCTGGGCGCTGACGTGACGCTCGTGGCCCGCGGCGTCCTTCTGGGCGCCTTCCCGGAAGAAGCCGCCGAACTGGTCGCGGCCGGCCTGCGCGCCGACGGCGTCGACCTCCGGCTGCATACCGGCACGCGAAGCGTCAGCGAGAACGACGACGGCTCCCTCACCCTGGCGCTCGCCGGCGGGCCCGACGGCGCCCCGGCTACCGGCCCCGCCGCCACGGCGGCGGGCTCAAGTCTCACGGTGGACAAACTGCTCGTCACCACCGGCCGGCACCCGGCCCTCGAGGGGATCGGCCTGGACAGTGTCGGCCTTTCCGCACCCCAGGGTCAGACCCTGCGGCTCAGCACCGATTCCACCGGCCTAGTCCACCACGCGGCCGACAACGAGGCAGCCGGCAACCCGTGGCTCTACGCGGCGGGCGACGCCGCCGGCCGGGCCATGCTGACCCACCAGGGCAAGTACGGTGCCCGGGCCACCGGAGACGCCATCGCCGCACGGGCCAGGGGGGAACTCACCGGCGAGCCGGTCCCGTGGAGCCGCTTTGCCCAGACGGCCTACGACCACGCGGTGCCGAATGTGGTGTTCACCGACCCGGAGCTGGCGAACGTGGGCCGGACCCTGGCACTGGCGGAAAAAGACGGGTTCCGCGCCTCCACGGTGGAGCTCCCCATCCAGGTGGCGGGGTCCTCCCTGCACGCCGAGCACTACGAAGGCTGGGCGCAACTGGTCATCGACGAGGACCGCAAGGTGCTGCTGGGGGCCACGTTCGCCGGCCCGGATGTGGCAGAACTCCTCCACGCCGCCACCATTGCGGTGGTCGGGGAAGTTCCGCTGGACCGCCTCTGGCACGCCGTGCCGTCGTATCCGACCATCAGCGAGGTCTGGCTTCGCCTGCTGGAGGAGTACGGCCTCTGATCCTGCCGCGACCGGCCGCGCGGACTGCGGCCAGGGGCGCCGGGACGTCTGGTCCATCACATTCCGCCGATCTTATTTGAACTGACCAGTCAGTTTAGTTAGTCTTGAAGCAGACACCGTTTCTGCGAAAGGCCTGCTTTGCTCTGCGTACAACAGCTCTCCGTGACCGGCCGGCGGGACGACCTGCTGCCGCCCACCTCGCTGGAGGCCGCGCGGGGTGAACTCCTGCTCGTCGAAGGGTCCCGCCAGGACCAGCGGACGGCCCTGGCCCTGACCCTGAGCGGACGCATGCGCCCCAGCTCGGGCAACGTCAGCTGGGACGGCAATACCCGCATCAAGACCCTCCGGCAGGCGAGCGGCGTGGTCGACTCCCCCGGCGTCAACGAACCCGAGCAGCACCTCAGTGTCCGCGACCTCGTCACAGAGGACCTGGCCCTGATCCCGCGGCGCCACCGCGGCGCCCTGCGCAGCACCCCCTGGCTGCAGCTCAATAACTTCGAGGACCTCGCCGGGCTGTGGACCGAGCAGGTGCCCCCGGCCCGGCGGATCGAGCTCCTTACCGCGCTCGCCCTCGCCAATCCGGACACGGAACTCCTCGTGATGGACTCCCCAGACCGGCACAGCGGCGACCCCGCCGACTGGCTGCCGCGGCTGGAAGAACTGGCGCACGACGCCGGTCGGCCGCTCGCCGTCGTCGCCACCGTCACCCGCATTCCCGACGGCTGGGCCGGGCCCTCCGCCGCGATCGGCAATGCCGTCCCCGCGAGTGGGGAATACAGCGCGACGAGTGGGGAATACGGCGCCGGTGAACACCACGAGCTGCCGGCCAACCGCCCCGACCTGACCGACCCCTTACCTGAGACCCTCCTGACCGAAACCCTCCTACCCGAAACCGAGGACGCAAAGTGACTGTGCTGCGGCTGGCCCGCTCCGAGCTCAAACGCATGACCGGCGGGCTGCTGCCCAAGCTGACCATCCTGGCCCTGACCCTTGTCCCGTTGCTCTACGGCGCCGTGTATCTCTATGCGAACTGGGATCCGTACGGCAAGCTGAACCAGATCGATGCCGCCCTGGTCGTCCAGGACTCCGGCGCCGCGTCTGCCGACGGCACGCGGCTGGAGGCGGGCCGGAAGGTGGCCGACAGCCTGGTGGAGGGCCACGTCTTCAACTGGAAGACGGTCGCCAGCACCGAGGAAGCGGATCAGGGCGTCAGCAACGGCACGTACGCGTTCGCGCTGAAGATCCCGGCGGACTTTTCCGCGAACCTGGTCTCCCCCGGCAGCTTCGACGCCGCCAACCAGGCCATGCTCAACGTCACCACCAACGATGCCAACAACTACCTCCTGAGCACGATCGTGGACAAGCTCACCACCGCCGTGCACACGACGGTGGCCAAGGAGGTGGGCGAGGACACCGCGAACAAGCTCCTCACCGGGTTCGGCACCATCCATACCCAGATGCTCAAGGCCTCCGATGGCGCAGCCGGACTGGCCGACGGTGTTGCCCGGCTCCACGACGGCACCGTGACCCTGCATCAAGGCACCGGCGAGCTCAAGACCGGCACTGCCGAGCTCTACAACGGCGAGGTCAAGCTCCGGGACGGCGCCGCGTCCCTCAGCGCCGGGGCCGGCCAGCTGAGCAGCGGCCTCACCCAGCTCAAGGACAAGACGGCGGCCCTGCCCGCCAACGCCCAGCAGCTGGCCGACGGCGCCGCCCAGGTGGCGGCCGGCAACGCCGCGCTCAATACCCAGATGCAGGCCGTGCCGGGGCAGCTCGCAACCGCACAACAGGCCGCGCAGCAGGCCGCCGCGCAGGGCCAGCGGGCCCGGGTGGTGGCGTCCACCGGCCGGCTGGTCGCCAGCGGGGTCATCACCCAGGAGCAGGCCGACAAGGTCGTGGCCGACGTCGACGCCACGCCAGCGCCGCCCGCCGCGCCGTCCCCGGCCGCGGCCGCGTCCGCTGCCAAGCTGCAGGCCGCCGCCGCCCAGGTGCAGAAACTGTCCGACGGCGCCGCCGCCGTCAGCGCCGGCGCCTCGCAACTGGCCGGCGCCGCACCCGCTCTCAGCGACGCCGTCGCCAAGGCCTCCGCCGGGGCGGACCAGCTCGCCGGCGGCTCCGCTGCCCTCGCCGCCGGCCAGCAGAACGCCGTGGACGGCGCCGGCAAACTCGTGCAGGGGACCCAGAAACTCGACGACGGCGCGGCGCAGCTGGAGAGCGGCGCGGCCAAGGCCTCCGACGGCGCGGGAACGCTCGCCGGGGAACTCGCCCGGGGCGCCGGCAAGGTGCCCAATCCCGACGATGCCCAGAAGAACAGCCTCTCGAAGGTCATGGCCGACCCCGTCGCCGTCAGCAATGTCTCGCAGGCAAAGGCCGGGTCCTACGGCGCCGGGCTGGCGCCGTTCTTCCTCACGCTGGCCTTGTGGATCGGCATCTTCATGCTGGTGCAGGCGATGCGGCCGGTCACCCAGCGCGCGCTCGCCTCGAACGCGCCGGCCTGGAAGATTGCCGCCGGTGGCTGGCTCCCGTTCCTGGCGGTGTCCGCCGTCCAGGCGAGCCTGCTGACCCTGGTAGTGGACGTGGGGCTGGGACTGGACCCGGCCCACCCGGTGCTGATGTGGTTCCTCATGCTGGCGGCCGCGATGGCGTTCAGCGCAATCATCCAGGGCGTGGTGGCGCTCCTCGGCTCGCCCGGCAAGCTCGTGGTGCTGATCCTGCTGGTGCTCCAGCTGGTGTCCTCCGGCGGCACGTTCCCGTGGCAGACCACGCCCGAGCCGCTGCACGCGGTGCACCAGATCCTGCCGATGGGTTACGTGGTCAGCGGCATGCGGCACCTGATTTACGGTGCCGACCTCGCCATCATCCTGCCCACCATGCTGGGGCTGGTTGGCTACACGTTGCTGGGACTGGCAATGTCGACCGCAGCCGTCCGCAAGCACAAGTACTGGACCCTCAAGACACTGAAACCGGAGATCGCCGTATGACCACCAGCCCCAGCGGCGGCAGCACGGCAGGTTCCCCGGGCGCGGAGAAAAAGCTCCGTCCCGGCCGCACGAACGCCACGAAGCAGAAGCTGTTCGAGGCGTCCATGGATCTGATTGGCGAGCGCGGCGCGGCGGGCGTGACCGTCGACGAGATCGCCACCGCCGCCGGGGTGTCCAAGGGCACGGTGTACTACAACTTCGGCAGCAAGTCGGACCTGATTGCCCAGCTCCTGCGGCACGGGGTGGACATCCTCATGGCGCGGCTCCTGAGCGTCCGGGACGACTCCGCCGATCCCCTCACCGCCATGGAGGAGATGATCGGCCAGGCCATGGACTTCATGGCCGAGTACCCGTCCTTTGCCCGCCTCTGGGTCAGCGAAAACTGGCGGACCCCCAGCGAGTGGCAGGACACCTTCGCCGAGCTCCGCGGGCGGCTGCTCGCCGTGATCGGCTCGGCCATCGACGGCGTCGCCGCCGCCTATCCCGTGGACCCAGGGGTATCCCGGGGCAGCCTCGAAACGGCAATCTTCGGGGCCTGTTTCGTGGTGGGGCTGGACCGCCAGACCTACAACCCCGAGCGGACCAGGGAACAAAGCGTGGCGGCAATTATGGCCTCCATGCGCGGCTACGTCGTGAAGCAGCCGCACGCTCAGGCATGATTGTTCACATGCGTCACATGGGTATCAGCGGGAAAATCGCCATTCTGGCGTTCCTCGCCGCCCTGGCACTCCTGGTCCTGACCGGCATCACCCTGGCCGAGTGGGTGCTGGTGTGGTTCGTCGGGGCTTCCGCCACAGCCTATGTGGCCTGTGTCGCCGAGGTCGTGGTTCGGCGCCGGCACAAGACCCTGGCCGCGAGCGGGCTGGGCAGCACCCTGTTCATCGCCTTCGGGATCGCCTTCCTGCGCCAGTGGGGACTGGCTTTCAATCCGGATCCCAACGCCCTGTCCACCCGCGTCGATTCCGCGCATCCCGATTTGTACTTCTATCTCGCCGCGGCTGCCGGAGCCGTGACCCTGCTGCTGCTGTTCGCCGGCACGGTCCTGCCCGGCAGGAGCCGGGTGCGGCGTCCGGCCGCCTACGCCCAGCGACGCCGTCCGGCGCCCGTCCCGCGGGGCGCGTCCCGGTCCGCAGGCCCGCGGACGTCCGCGCCGCGTCCGGCGGCGCGTGGAGCTGCCACACGGGGAACTGCCGCACGGTCTGCGGTGCCGCGGACCGCTGCCCGGCCCGCCGCCACGCCACCGGTCAAGGCCGCCGCGAGGGTGGCGTCCGCCAAGTCGCCGGGGGCAAAGTCACCCGCCGGCGCACCCGCCCCCAAATCGACGCTCAAGCCGCCCGCAGCCAAGGCGCCTGCCCGGCCCTCGGTCCGCCGCTAGGCACATCGGCTCAGTCCGGTTCCGCGGCCCCGCGAACTTAGAGGTTCCGCGGACCGCCCTCCCGGGGTGCGGTATCCGGACCTTGCGCGGTGTCGGTACCGGGCAGATCCTCACGGCTTCGCTGTTCGCCGGAAAGGGGCTCACCGGGAACGGGCTCGGCAGCACGGGGCTCACCGGCAAGAGGCTCGGCAGCACGGGGTTCACCGGGAATGGCCTCGGCGGGAGCGGGGCCGCCGGCCGCCGTATCGGACCGCGGTTTCTCGCCGGCCGGAGTGACCCCCGCCGCGGCGTCGCGTTCGGACGTGACCACGTCCGGGTCCAGTTCGTCGGCCTCACGCAGCTGTTCCTGCGCGCCGGAGCGGACCTTTTCGGCCTCTGCCTGGCTGCCGCGGGCTTCCTCCCGCAGGCGCTCGGCCTCGAGTTCGGCCTGCTTCGCGTCGGCCTCGGCTTTTGCCGCCTGCGCCTCACGTTCCCGCGCGGCGAAATCGTCTGCCTTGGCCTGTTCCCGCATCTCGGCGGCGCGGTTGCGGTCCGCGGCCACCTTGCGCCTGCGGCTGACCATGACTGCCACCGCGATGATTGCCAGCACTACGACGATGCCGACGATGATTCCAATGAGCTGCCCTGAATCCACGTTGATCCACCATTTCTCTTAGGTTGTACTAGCTGCCCCGAACCACAGGAAAAACAACATCATCAAACAGGAACAGTAAACCGCAGAATGGGGCCCGTAGCTATGGGGCCGGGACGGACGTCCGCCCAGCTCGGCGGCTATTTGGCGCGGGGGACCTTGAAGTGGGTCAACCTGGCGTCCTGGCCGTCGAGTTCGGCCCAGGTCTTCTCCGTTTCCAGGATTGTCAGCCCGCTGGTCGGATAGCGGGTGGCGGCGTCCATGTACGCATCGTGGTCGGAATCGCGCGACGCCAGGTGCATGGCGAGATCCTGGACCCCGGGCATGTGCGAGATCACCATCAGCGTGTTCACGGTGTCCGGGACATGGTTGATCACCGCCAGCATGCGCGAGGCAGACGCGGCATACAGGCCGTCCTCGAGCTTCGGCGTCGGCGCTTTGTCGCCGAGCGCGTGGCAGACCCATGTGCAGGTCTGGCGGGTCCGGAGGGCGCTGGAGCAGAGGATGAAGTCAGGGACCACGCCGTGCTTGAGCAGCCATTTTCCGGCGACGGGGGCGTCCTTATGGCCGCGCTCTTCGAGCGGCCGCTCGTGGTCGGCAACCCCGCCGGGCCAGTCGGCCTTGGCGTGCCTCATGATCACCAGCCGTTTGATGTGATGCGCGCTCATGCCCCAATCCTAGTGCGGCGGCTGGTCCCGGGCGTCCACCTGTGACCGCCTCTAAAGCTTCCGGAAACGCAGAAGCGCCCGCCCCTGCTGAAGGGGACGGACGCTTTGCGTGAGCCAGAGGCTAGATGGAGTATTCCGGAGCGGCCCAGACCACAACCTCGGGGTGCTCGTAAAAGCGGTAGCCCTGGCCTCGGACGGTGCGCACCGTGTTGGCGAGGCGGCCGAGCTTGGAACGCAGGCGGCGGATGTGGACGTCGATGGTCCGCTCGTTCGGGACCTCCTCCGCGTTCCGCCAGAGGCCTTCGAGGAGTTCGTCGCGGCCCACGGTGCGGGTGCCGTTCTCCACGAGGTAGTTCAGGAGCTCGAATTCCTTGAACGTCAGGTTCAGCGATTCGCCGTCGAGGTGCACTTCACGGCGGGCGAGGTCGATCAGCACTCCGGACGGCCGCGGGTCCTGCGGCTGCTGCAGGCGCGCCGTCTCGGCGCGCTGGCGGGCGGCGGCGGTGGGGTCACCGAAGGTCGAGCGTACGACGTCGAGCGCGGACCCCGGGGCACTGGCCGGCGCGACGGCGACGGCAGCGTAGCTTTCGGCCCCGGCGACGAGGGACTGTGCGTAAGCCCGGATCTCCTGGGCCAGCTTGGCAATCGAGGTGCCGGCCGCAGCGGCAGTTTCCTCGTCAATCCCCATGTAGAGGACGAAGCCGCGGGCGACGTTGTCAGTAGGGGCAGGACGGACGGGCCCGGCGCCGCCAGGGGCAATGACGGGCGTGGGCGCCGTGGCCGGGGCGGCCGGAACGGCGCGGAGCTGGCCATAGGAGTCAGGGTTGTACCCCTGGGCTGCATATCCGGGAGCCGGAAAGCTGCCGGCGGATCCGGCGGGGCCGAATGCTGAGCGGCCGCCGAAGCCCTGGCGGATGCCGGGGGCCTGGGCGGCCTTGCTGGCGTTACGGACGGAGATGTGGACGTATCCGGATGCAACTGACATGGAATGCTTACCTCAATGTGAATGGCCGTCATCGCGGCTCGAATGCTACTTTCCCCGCAATGAAAACTGGGGAGGGGCGCCCGACTCTGGGCTAGGGGCGAATGCCTAGAAACTCTTGGGGTGTAAAAGTTAGGCGTGCATTCGACAACAACGCGTCTCGGTGTCAGCAGGTGCGCTGATCCAGGAAGCTGCGGCTGCAGGTGCTGTTGAGTTCTTGTTCACAATGGAAGTGTGCAACGTAACAATACGAACTTGCAAGTAACAATGGACCCCCGGTTCCACATAGTGAGACAGAAAGCGGGATTGTAGCGCAAGTCACAATTCTGGCGCATCAATAAAATAACAAGTGTTTTTCCGATCCGACCGCCAAGTAACCGTTTCATCCGAATATTGTTCGGCAAAAGGCGGCCAGTTCGGCAAACTTATTCACAGCATGGCAAATTGGGAAAAACCTGGACCCTGCCCCGCCGCCGGCAGAACGTCCACGGAGTGGTCATGGCCGCCGGACCCACCGGATCCGGCGGGATAACCGCCGCGGATGTGTCAGTTGGTCTGGCCGGTGGAGGTCCCCGCCACGACCATCACGGATGAAGCCGTGTAGCCGGAGCCGTCCTTGGTCGCCACGATCCGCACCGTCCCCCCGGCGACGATGTCCGCCACGCTCAACTGGGTGCCCGTGCCGCCGCCGGTCTGCTGGCGGCGCAGCTGCAGATTGCTCACCACCACGTCGCTGCCCAGCGCATAGCTGCGCGTGAACCCGTCGCTGCTCTTGACCGTGACGGAGGATGAACTGACGTCGCTCACCGTGCCGACCTGCTCTGCCATGGCGGTGTACGTACTGCCCTGCAGCACCACGTAGTCGGCATGCACTGCCGCGGAAAGCCCGCCGCCCATGCCGCCGGCGGCGAAGTCACCACGGCCGCCTTGCCCGGGCATCCCGCCGGCCGCGGATCCTCCCTGTGCAGACCCGGGCATCCCCGGCGCGAAGCCCTGGCCGCCGGCGCCTTGCCCTCCGGCCCCACCGCCTGGTGCGCCGAGCGCCGTGCCATCGGCTGACGCCGAACTTGAACTGAGGGCGTAGACCCCCACGCCGGCGCCGACCGCCAGCACTGCCGCGGCCCCGGCAACCGCGAGTCCGCGCCGGAGCGTCCAGGGCTTGGTCGCGCCGGGTGACCTGGGGAAGGCTCCCGGCGCACCCCAGCCTGCTGCGGCCGTGGGCGCGGGCGGCTCCTGCCGCGGCATGCCCCAGCCCGGTGCCGGCGCGGGATATGTCGACGGCGGGGGCGGTGCGCCCCAGCCGGAGGCGGGCGCGGGCGCCAGAGTGGCGCCGGCGTCCTCGTCGTTGTACCTGCCGTCGCTGTACCCAGCGTTGTGCTGCCCTACCCCGTGGAGCGTGTTCACTGGCGCGGGCGCTGGGGTGGCGCCGGGGACGGATTCGGGACCTGGTCCGGAACCGGTTCCGGGATGCTGACCGCTCATGATGTTTCTCCTTCAGGGTGCCGTTCGATGTTCACCCCAGAGTGCTGAGCGATCCTGTGCCTGGGCTGTGCGGGCCGACAGCCGGGCCTGTGACCTTCAGTCAGGGCCCGAAGACCGGCTGGAAGTTTCGCAAGAGGAGGCCGCCTGGCCGCGGAGAGGCGTCCAGCTCGCTAGGCTGGGATTCACAGGTGCCGCACAGGGTCCCCAAAGCCCCGCCTAACCGGCAGATCGGAGAGTTGTCCCATGGCCACTTCGCACTCCATGACCAACAACCTTCCCCAGCTCGCGCATCCGGACGGCTCCCCCATCCGGGCGCTGGTGGTAGATGATGAGCCCAGCCTCTCCGAGCTCATGAGCATGGGCCTGCGGATGGCCGGCTGGTCCGTGGCCGTGGCGGCCGACGGACCCGAAGCGGTCCGGCTCGCCAAGGAATTCCGCCCCGACGTGCTGGTCTTGGACGTCATGCTCCCCGGGTTCGACGGCGTCGAGCTGCTGAGCAGGATCCGCGCGTTTGCGCCGGAGGTCCCTGCCCTCTTCCTGACGGCCAAAGATGCCGTCCAGGACCGCATTACCGGGCTTGCCGCCGGCGGCGATGACTACGTCACGAAGCCCTTCAGTATGGAGGAGGTCCTGCTGCGCCTGCACCGGCTGGTCCAGCGCTCCGGGGTGGCCGCCATGGACACGGCCGAGCTCGTGGTGGGGGACCTGGTGCTTAACGTGGACACCCGCGAAGTCTCCCGGGCCGGCGAGGAACTGCACCTGACCGCCACGCAGTTCGAACTGCTGCGCTACCTCATGGAAAACCCCAAACGGGTCATCAGCAAGGCCCAGATCCTGGACCGGGTCTGGGATTACGACTTCGGCGGCCAGGCGAACATCGTGGAACTGTACATCTCCTACCTGCGCAAGAAGCTCGATGCCAACCATGCGCCCATGATTCATACGGTGCGCGGCGCCGGCTACGTCCTGAAGCCGGCGGACTGATCCGTGCCCTCCCTTTCCGGCGTAATCCGCGCCCCCGGGCGGGATTGGCGCAACCCCTCCACATGGCATTTGCGCACCCGACTCGTCCTCGTCGCCATGGCACTGCTCGTGGCGATCTGCGGCGCCGTAGGACTGTTCAGCTACGCCTCCATGGACCTTTTCCTCACCCGGCAGCTCGATGACCAGCTCAGCAGCGCTTCCCACCGCTCGGTCGAGTTCGGCCGGCCTGGACCCGGCAACTCCGGCGGCCGCCGCGACCCCCTTGATGCCCGGGGGCAGGGCGTCGGGATGCTCAATGCCCGGCTGGAGGACGGCGAGGTCAGCAGCGCCGGATTCCTGGCCGGGGACGCAACCCTCGAGAGCCTCTCCCGCGCCGACAACGCGGTCCTGTTGGCGCTCTCCCCGAACGCCGTGCCCGTGGACCGGACTCTCTCGGCCGGCGCGTACCGGCTCACGGCCGTGCGCGCACCGTACGGCGACGTGATCGTCACGGGACTTCCCCTGGCCGAAAAGGAAAGCACCCTGGCCTCGCTCGTCTGGACCATGGTGGTGGTGTCCGCCGGCGGGCTCGTGCTGATCGGCCTCGCCGGAACGGCCCTGATCCGGCGGACCATGAAGCCGCTGGAACAGCTCTCCGAGGTTGCCACCAAGGTCTCCCGCCTCCCGCTGGACGCCGGGGAGGTGGCACTCGGGGTGCGCGTCCCGGCGTCGGCGGCCCATCCCGGAACGGAAGTGGGCAGCGTGGGCTACGCGCTGAACAAGATGCTGGACAACGTCTCCAATGCGCTCGAGGCGCGGCAGGAGAGCGAGATGAAGGTGCGGCAGTTCGTCGCCGACGCCTCGCACGAACTCCGCACCCCGCTCACGGCCATCCGCGGCTACACGGAGCTGATGCGGATGACCGAGCATTTCACGCCCGACGGCGAGAAATCCCTCGCCCGCGTGCAAAGCCAGTCCGAGCGGATGACCACGCTCGTGGAGGACCTGCTGCTGCTGGCCCGACTGGACGAGGGGCAACCGCTCAAGATCGCCGACGTCGACCTCACCCAGCTGGCCGTCGAAACGGTGAGCGATGAGAAAGTCATGGCCCCGGACCGCATCTGGCAGCTGGAACTCCCGGACGAGCCCGTGGTGGTCCGCGGTGATGCGAGCCAGCTTCACCAGGTCCTGGCCAACCTCCTGTCCAATGCGCGCAAGCACACGGAACCCGGGACCACGGTGGTCACGGGCGTCATGCGTTCGGCTGACGGCAGCGCCGTGGTCACCGTGACGGATAACGGCAGCGGCATCGCCCCCGAATTCATCGGGCGTGTCTTCGCCCGCTTTGCCCGGGCCGACGCCTCGCGTTCCAATCCGGCGGTCACCGCGCAGCCCGCGGTCGCGACGGCGGGGGCCCGGGCCGGCTCCGCTGCCAGGCCCCGCGCGGGCAGTGCTTCCGCCGCCGTTTCCGGCAACCAGAGCGGGGCGGGCAGCGGTGCCGCGCCAACCTCCGAGGGAACGAGCGGGTTGGGCTTGTCCATCGTCCAGTCGATCGTGCATGCCCACGGGGGCACCGTCGAGGTCACCTCGCGGCCCGGGCGGACGGAGTTCGCCGTACGGCTGCCGGCGGCTCCGCCGTCGGCCTAGCCGCCCACGGCAGCGCCCGCCGCCCCCGGAGCGCCGGTACATCGGGCGCAAGGCGACACCCCGCCGATGTGACTGCTGTTACCCAAATGTGACTTAAGCGTCGAGGTCCTGTAGCGTTTTGGGAGTGCGCTGCCATCGGTGCCGCACATCCGGATGGACGCCAAACTCTGCCGCTTCCCGGATTCCGATTGACCAGGCAGAGGCGGGGGACCCAGAGTTCCCGGGCATTCTGCACACACGCGCCCTTGGGGTGAAGCCGACACGTGACTTTCCGTGCGGCCGGATGACCTCATCCGAACCCGACAGCTAACTCCGCAGGCGTTGAGAGGCAATCATGACTGAACTCAACGTACAAACGCGCCCTGAGGGCGTTTCGCATTCCCACGCCGCCAGGTCCCGCCACCGCGCCGAACCGGCCAAGCAGGCGTCCGCCCTGTCCCGGCTGGCCGCCGGGCTCGGCATCACCGGCCACCGTGCGGCCATCGTCACGGTCGCCGGCGCACTGCTGGTGGGGGGCGGCGCTGCCAGCCAGGCGGCAGAGCCCGGCGCCCACACCGCCAATGTTGCGGGCGCCGAATCCGTCACGAGCGTGGACCCGCTGGCCAAGCTCAACTTCGAACGCATCCAGGTGACTGGGTCCACGACGCCGCCGAACAGCGCCGTGGTGTCCAAGGCTCCGGAGGCCAAGCCGGCCGCAGCACCGGCGCCGGCCGCTCACGCAGCCGCACCGGCAAAGGCCAGCCCCGCGGCGCCCGCCCGTCCGGCGGCACCTGTCCACGCAGCGGCGCCGGTCCCCGCGGCGGCACCGGTCGCCGTCGACGACCCCTCCGGCGCGCAGGCCTACGCCGCGGCCCGACTGGGCAGCTATGGCTGGGCACCGGGGCAGATGCAGTGCCTGCAGAAGCTCTGGACCAAGGAATCGGACTGGAAGACCACCGCCACGAACGCCAGCAGCGGCGCCTACGGCGTGGTCCAGTCGCTGCCCGCCTCGAAAATGGCGAGCGCCGGGGCCGACTACATGACCAACTACCGGACCCAGATCAATTGGGGCCTGAACTACGTCAAAACGCGGTACGGCTCCCCCTGCGGCGCTCTGGACTTCCACTACGCGCACAACTGGTACTAAGCCGGCATCAGCCAGCCCCTCCCAGAAGGCCCAGGATCCACATGGATCCGGGGCCTTCTGTGCGTGACTGTTTAACCGAAGATGGACCTCCCCCGACCGCGCGGAGGAATCGCGCTCAGCGCCTCGTCTCGTACCTGGTGATGACCACGCCGCCGGGAAGCGTCCGCGTCTCCACCTGGTTCAGGTTCACCCAGCTGTCCAGCGAGGTGAAGAACGGAGTGCCGCCGCCCACCAGGACCGGATGGGTGACTAGCACGTATTCGTCGATCAGCCCGGCCCGCATAGCCGCCCCGGCGAGCGTTGCGCCGCCGATGCTCATCGTGCCGCCGTCGCCGGCCTTGAGCCGGGTGATCTCGGCGATCGCGTCGCCGGTGACCAGGCGGGCGTTCCAGTCGACCTTGTCGATCGTCGAGGAGAACACCACCTTCGGCGTGTCCCGCCAGTTCCGCGCGAACTCGATCTCCGCCGGGGTGGCGTTGGGCTGCTGGTCGCCGGTCGGCCAGAAGGAGCTCATGGTCTCCCAGAGCTTGCGGCCGTACAGCGACAGGCTGCTAGCCCGCTCCTGGTCGAGCCACCACTGGAACAGTTCATCGCTCGGCTCGCTCCAGCCGATGTCGTCGCCGGCCGCGGCGATGTAGCCGTCCAGGGTCAGATTCATGCCGTAGATCAGTCTCCGCACGGCGCCAGCCTTCCGTCTCGTCGAGCACCACCGTGTCCCCGTCCTCGATGATCCGCGGGCCGATCTCGGGTTAGCTCCATTCGGACCCGAATCGACGACGGTGAACGGAGCCGGCCCGGAAAGGCCGCGGCGGTCACTCATGGTTCGCATTCTCGTGCGCGGGGCATCACTGGTCAACCGTCCCCGGACAGCCGCTCCAGTAACTCTGGAATCACCGGGCCGGATCGGCCGGACTTCCACAGCACCCGCACAGCTTGACCCTAAAGCCCTCATATGGGGCGACGGGACAGTTGAGCCATGACGTTCACAGACCAGGCCCCAGGAACCCAGCCCCACTCCGCGGAGACGCCGGCCGGCCCGGCTGCACCCGCCACACACTCCGGGCCCTCGCCGTCCGGACTCGCTTTGGCCGACGCGCCCGCCCCGGGACCGTCCGCCGCGGCCGTCGCCGGCCCGCGTAGCCGGCGAAACGCCATCGACACGCGAACCGCCATACCGGTGCTGGACGTCACCATCCCGGTGTTCAACGAGGAACGGGACCTCGAAGCCTGCCTGCGCAGGCTCCACGCCTACCTTCTCGGTTCCTTCCCGCACCCGTTCCGGATCACGGTGGCTGACAACGCCAGCACCGATGGAACTCTCAAGACGGCCGAACGCGTAGCCCGCGAGCTCCGCGAGGTGACCGTGGTCCACATGGCTGAAAAAGGCCGCGGCAACACGCTCCGCAAAGTGTGGCTCGCCTCGCCGTCGCCGGTCCTGGCGTACATGGATGTTGACCTTTCCACCGATCTGGCGGCACTCGGGCCCCTCCTTGCCCCGCTCATTTCAGGGCACTCCGACCTGGCGATCGGGACCCGGCTGACCCGCAACTCACGCGTGGTCCGCGGACCCAAACGGGAATTCATCTCGCGCAGCTATAACTTCATGCTGCAGTCCCTCCTGGGCGCGCACTTCAGCGACGCCCAGTGCGGCTTCAAGGCCATCCGGGCGGACGTAGCCCGGCAGCTGCTCCCCCACACCCTGGACAACGCCTGGTTCTTCGACACCGAGCTGCTGGTCCTGGCCGAAAAGTGCGGCCTGCGCGTCCACGAAGTCCCGGTGGACTGGACCGACGATCCGGATTCCAGCGTGGACATCGTCCAGACGGCCCTCGCGGATCTGCGCGGCATGGCACGGCTGAGCAGGGATCTTGTCTCCGGCCGGATCCCCGTCCCAGAACTGCGCGCCGCCCTGGCACGCGGTCCACTTCCCGCCTCCTCACGGGCCCAGGAGCAAAGCGCCGGGGGAAGCCTGTTCGGACAGCTCGTCCGCTTCGGCAGCATCGGGGTGGCCTCCACGCTCGCGTACCTGCTGATCTTCCTGCTCTGCCGCGGAATCATGGACCCGCAACTGGCAAATTTCCTCGCGTTGCTCACCACCGCCGTGGCCAACACCGCGGCCAACCGGCGCTTCACCTTCGGCATCCAGGGCAGCAGCCAGGCGGCCCGGCACCACTTCGAGGGACTGCTGGTCTTCGGCATCGGACTGGCCCTGACCTCGGGCGCGCTCACCCTGGTCCACGGCGCTTCGGCCGGAACCCCGGACCGCTGGCTGGAACTCGTCACCGTCACGGCCGCCAATCTGGCCGCTACGGCCGTCAAATTCCTGCTCTTCCGGCTGGTGGTCTTCCGCGGCCGGCCCGCCGACACTGCTCCGGCGTCCGGCGCCCCCGACGCATCTCTCCCCCGCACAGAAACGGCCAAGTAAATGACCTCAACCATCAGCCCCACCGCCGGAGCCCAGGCTGACTCCCCCGCCGGCAGCCCGCCGGCAGTCCGTGATTCGTCCGGGACGGCATTCGGGGCGCCCGCATCCCGGCCGCCCACAATCCTGAACCGCCGGGAACGGCTGCTCTTCGGACCGCAGCCGCGGTGGGTGCGGCCCTCGGCAGCTCTGCTGTTAGTGGCCACCGCGGTGTTGTACCTGTGGAACCTGGAAGCCACGGGCTACGGCAACTCCTTCTACGCCGCGGCGATCCAGGCAGGGACCAAGGACTGGACCGCGCTGCTCTTCGGATCGCTCGACGCCGGGAACGCCATCACGGTGGACAAGCCGCCCGCCGCCCTGTGGATCCCTGCCCTCGCGGGGCGGCTCTTCGGCTTCTCGGCGTTGAGCATGCTCATTCCCCAGGCACTCATGGGGGTAGCCGCCGTCGGGCTTCTCTACCTGACCGTCAAGCGGGTGTCCGGGCCGGCGGCTGGCCTGCTGGCCGGCGGCGCCCTGGCGCTGACCCCCGTGGCCGCCCTCATGTTCCGGTTCAACAACCCCGACGCCATGCTCACCCTGTGCCTGGTGCTGGCGGCCTACCTCACCACCCGCGCCGTCGAGAAGGCCGGCTGGACATGGCTCGCCGCGGCCGGCGCGGTGATCGGCCTGGCGTTCCTGACCAAGATGCTGCAGGGTTTCCTGATTGTGCCCGGGCTTGCCCTGGCCTACCTGTGGGCGGCCCCCACCACCCTGGGCCGCCGGCTCCTGCACCTGCTGGCCGCCGCCGGAGGGATCGCCGTCGTGGCCGGAAGCTACATCGTCCTGTTCCAGCTGACCCCGGCCTCGGCCCGGCCGTACATGGCCGGCTCGGAGACCAACAGCTTCCTGGAACTCACGTTCGGCTACAACGGCCTGGGCCGCATCACGGGGTCCGGCGGAGGCATGCCCGCCGGAGGCACCATGGGCGGCATCGGAGGCCCGGGCGGCAACGGTAACGTCGGCTTCGGCGGCGCGGCCGGGATCACCCGGATGTTCGGCACCAGCTTCGGCGGCGAGGTGTCCTGGTTCCTGCCGGCGGCCCTGATCCTGCTGGCCGCCGGCCTGTGGTTCACCAGGCGCGAGGCGAGGACCTCGAAAACCCGGGCGGCGCTCCTGCTGTGGGGCGGCTGGCTGGTGGTCACGGCCGGGATCTTCAGCTTCATGAGCGGCACCGTGCATCCGTACTACGCCGTGGCGCTGGCCCCCGCGGTCGCAGCCCTGTCCGGCATCGGGTCCGTGGAACTGTGGCGGGGCCGCGCCTACTGGCCGGCGCGGACTGTCCTGGCCGTGACGGTGCTCGCCACCTCGGTCTGGTCCGCCGCGCTCCTGGGCCGCGACCCGTCCTGGCTCCCCGGGCTCCGGGTGCTCACCGTGGTCCTGGGCCTCCTGGCCGCCGCGGCGCTGCTGCTCCCGCTCGTGGCCGGCGCGAACACCCTGTCGGCGGTTCCGGCGCGGCTCCGCAAGGCCGCCACCGCCGGCGTCGTGGTTCTCTCCCTGCTGGCCGGCGGACTCGGCAGCACCGCGTGGACGTTGGCGACGGCGGCCCAGCCGCACTCCGGTTCGATCCCCACGTCCGGGCCCACCGCGTCGGCGATGGGCGGCGGGTTCGGGGCGGCAGGCAGGGCATTCGGCGACCGCGCGAACGCCGGCACGTCCGGCGCCTCCTCAGGAGGCGGACCCAGCGGACCGGGCGAAGCAACGGCCTCGGCCGAGCTGACAGCGCTGCTGAAGTCTTCCAACGCCAAGTGGTCCGCGATTGTCTCCGGCGCCACCCAGGCCGCCAGCCTGGAACTCGCCACGGGCACCAGCGTGATCGCGCTCGGCGGCTGGAATGGCGGCGACCCCTACCCCACGCTCGCACAGTTCCAGGCGATGGTGGACCGCGGCGAGATCGGCTACTTCATTTCCGGCGGCGGTATGGGCGGCATGGGCGGGGGCCGCGGCGGCAACTCCGAGGTCGCCACCTGGGTCGCGGCCAACTATCAGGCCCAGACCGTGGGCAACGCCACCGTCTACAAGCTGGGGGCGTAGACGGCCATGACTGGCACCCTGGGACCGCGCTCCGGCGAAACACCTGCCCCTACGCTGAGTCCTACTCGCTCTCCGCCGCGGCCGCCCCACACACACAGCGGCGCGATCGTCAACCTAGAAGCTGAGGGAGAGGGTCCGGAGCCCGGCGCGGGTGAGGTGCGTGCTGACGGAGAGCCCGGAGTAGTCGGGAATGTGGTGCACACCGTCCGGTAGGTCGCCGGCATTGGGCCCGACCGCGACGGTCCGGATACCGGCGGCGAGGCCCGCGGCGATGCCCGCCGGGGCGTCCTCGAACACCAGCGCGTCGTCCGGGTGCACCCCCAGCAGGGCGGCCGCCCGAAGGTATCCCTCAGGGTGCGGCTTGCCCCGGGCCACGTCCTCGGACGTGACCGAGGCCGCCGGCACGCCGATGCCCGCGGCAGCCATCCGGACCTCCGCCAGGTCCCGGGAAGCACTCGTCACCAGCGACGGCATCCGGCGGGAGGACCGCCAGCAGTTCCACTGCGCCCGGCACCGGGACAATGCCGCGCGTCTCGGCCAGCTCCATCCGGCCGAGTTCGGCCGCCAGGGCATGGACGTCGGCGCCGGCCGGGGCGAACCTGCGCACCGTGTCCATCGCCTGGACCCCGTGGGAGGAGCGCAGGATTTCCCCGATATCCAGGCCGTAGCGGCCGGCGAAAGTGGTCCACACCCGCTCCACGATGCTGGTGGAATCCACCAGGGTGCCGTCCATGTCGAACAGGACGGCGCGGGCGGTCAGGGTCGTGGCACGGCGCGGGCGAGGAAGGGTCATGGCTCCATCCTGCCTCATACCCGCACACCCCTGCCGTGCACCCGGAGCAGGCTCCGCCCGCGCTTCGGCGGGATTAGCCGTTGGGCCGGCCTGGGATGTACTGCACGGCCCACTTGTTGCCGTCCGGGTCGGCGAAGTAGAGGAAGTGGCCCCAGTCCTGGACGTCGATGTCGCTGACGTCCACGCCGTTGTCCTTGAGCTGCCGGTGCGCGGCCTCGATGTCGCCGACCACGAGCTGCAGGCTCGGGGCCGTACCGGGCGGGGCGTCGTTGAGGCCCTCCCCGATCGCAATCGAGCAGCCGGAGCCCGGCGGCGTCAGCTGGACAAACCGGATGCCGTCCATGGGCCGCTCGTCGTAGTCGGCGTTGAAGCCCACCTTGTTGACGTAGAAATCCTTGGCCCGGTCAATATCGGACACGGGGACAAACACGAGTTCAAGTTTCCAGTCCATGGCGGACAGGCTAGCGCGGGCCGCGGCGATGCGGAAGGCATCCCCGGCGTTGCGCTTGAGCGCTCCTAGCCGGCGACGCCGTACAGGCGGTCTCCCGCGTCGCCGAGGCCGGGCACGATGTAGGACTTCTCGTTCAGCTTCTCGTCGATCGAGGCCAGGACGATTGTCACGTTGGCGTCGGACAGCTCCTCTTCCAGCTTGGCCAGGCCCTCGGGGGCCGCGAGGAGGCAGATGCACGTGACGTCGGAAGCACCGCGCTTGAAGAGGAACTTGATGGCCTCGCGCAGGGTTCCGCCGGTGGCCAGCATGGGATCGAGGACGAAGATCTGGCGGTCCGTGAGGTCTTCCGGGAGGCGCTCGGCGTACGTGATGATGTCCAGCGTTTCTTCATCGCGGGCCATACCCAGGAAGCCGACCTCGGCGGTGGGGACCAGTTTGGTCATGCCCTCGAGCATGCCGAGTCCGGCGCGGAGAATCGGGACCACCAGCGGGGTGGGCTTGGTGAAGGCGGTGCCGACGGTGGTGCTGACGGGCGTCTCGATGGTCACCGGTTCGGTGCGGACGTCACGCGTGGCCTCGTAGGCGAGGAGCGTGACGAGCTCCTCGGTGAGCTGGCGGAACACCGGGGACGGGGTGTTCTTGTCCCGCAGAACGGTGAGCTTATGGGCGACCAGCGGGTGGTCCACAACGAGAGTGCGCATGGGTCAAAACTATCACCCGGGAGGCGAGGACCGTCCCGCGGGGCCGGGAGTCTCGGCGTCGCTCGCGCCGGCCGGAGACGTGCCGCTGGCAGTGCCGCCGGCGGCGCCCTCATGCAGGTGGGCGGGGTGCTCAAAGGTCGGCGCGGGGCCCGCGTGTTCGCGGTGCCGGAGCCCGTGGAAGAGCCGGTGGGCCAGGATCACGATCCCCACCCAGGCCAGTCCCAGCACCCACCCGAAGATCACATCGGTCATCCAGTGGTGGCCCAGAAAGACCCGGCTGAGGCCCATTGCGACGATGAAGATCACACCCGCGGTGATCAGGGCGATCCGGGCGCTGGTCCGCTTGATCTGCAGGCAGGCCAGGTACACCACGAGCGCGATCACGACCGTGGTGTTCAGCGTGTGCCCGCTCGGGAACGACGGCGAGTTCTCGAAGGGCGGCACGGCGTCGGCGTGGTCCGGGCGGGTACGGCCGATCAGTTTCTTGCCCAGGGAGGTCGCCGTGATGGAGACGGCGGCGGCCCCGCCGATCAGGATCAGCGGCCGCCAGCTGCGGGAGGTATAAATCAGGAGCGCGGTCAGGATGCTGGCCAGGATGGGCATGCCGATGCCGCCGCCGATGTTGGTGAACCCGGTGACGAAGGCGTCCAAGCCGGGGTTGCGCAAATGCTCCATGAACGCCAGTGCCGGCTTGTCCAGGTTTGCGAGGCCGGCGCTGTCCACCACGTTGTCGTAGACCTCGGCGCTGAACAGCGCCAGAATCACCACCGCCACGCCGCCGATCAGCATGGTGATCCACAGCGCAGCGTAGGGCACCACCCACTTGCCCCAGCGCCGCGTCAGCCAGTTCTCTGTTTCCGTGACCACTGCTGTCTCCCGAACACTTGACGATCTAAACCCGTGGGCTGCACAGCCGTGCTGAACAGCATGCTTAGGGTCGAAACTATCATTGACCCATGACTTCCCCGGAGCCCCGCCATGCCCAATGGATGAGCCTTGCCCTGGCCGAGGCCCGGAATGCCCTGGCCACCGAGGACGTGCCGATCGGCGCCGTCGTGATAGGTCCGGACGGTTCGGTGCTGGGCGCCGGCCGGAATGAACGCGAGGCCCTTGGGGACCCGACGGCCCATGCCGAGATGGTCGCCATCCGGGAGGCCGCCGCCCGGTTGCGGGCGCGCCGGGCCTTGGAAGGCGGGGGCGACGACGGCTGGCGGCTGGAAGACTGCACCCTGGTGGTCACCCTGGAGCCCTGTGCGATGTGCGCCGGAGCGATCGTCCTGGCCAGGATTCCGCGGGTGGTGTTCGGCGCCTGGGACGAGAAGGCCGGGGCCGCGGGGTCCGTGTTCGACATCCTCCGCGAGCGCCGGCTCAACCATTGGGTGGAAGTCTATGCAGGCGTCCGGGAGCAGGAATGCGCCGCGCTCCTGCGGGAGTTCTTCGCCGGACACCGCGCCTGATCCGTTCCGGCTAGCCCGAAGCGCCGCCGCCGGCGCTGCCGGTGGCGGCCGCCGCCGCCGTTTCCGCCGCCGAGGCTGCTGCCGATGCCGCGAGCGCGTCGATCCGCTTCTGCCGGGAGGCCGGCGAGTCGAGGCTGAAGGCCCGGAAATCACCGAGGTCCTCGCGGATCCAGGCCTCCACCTCGGCGATCCGCTGCGTCACGGCGGGCGTGGCGCCGTGGAACAGCCACGGCACGATCCGCTCCTTGGCCGGTTCGTACTGCCAGAGCCCGATGATCCTGCCGCGGTCCAGGATGGGGTGGTCCGGGAGGTCCGCCTGCAGCGCGAGCGACTCCAGCGCCGGCTTGTCCCGGTCTTCCTCGGCGAGCAGGTCCGCCGCGTTCCGGCGCAGCAGGAACAGCGAGTCCGTGCCGGCGAGCAGCTGGATCTGTTCCCCTGCGGGTTCCTCGAAGGCGGCGAGCCGGCCGACGTCGTCGGGCAGCATCCACAGCGCGTCGCCCCCGGCGGCGGCCTGTGCCTCTCTCCCGCCGGTGGACTGCGCGGTGGGCACCTCGACGGCGCCGACGGCGGCGAGCGCCGCTTTGGTCTGCGCCACGGTGAACGCCGTGAACCACTGCGATTGTTTGAAGGTGGCGCCGCCGGTCCAGCCCAGGTAGCGGCGGATCAGCTCGGTACGCGCGTCGCCGTCGTCGAGGCCGCTCGGCGGGAGGCCCCAGGGCTCGTAGGCGTAGCGCTGCTGGTCCAGGCGCCCGTTCGCGGGGACCCGGCGGATCCGGCCGTCGGACTGCAGGATCCCCAAGGCGGTGGGCAGCGTGGTGGTGGCGCCCTTCTTCTTGCCTTCCTCGCCGAGGTTGCGCACGGAATCGCCGAGCTCGTCCTTGAGCTGCCGCGGATCCATCGGTCCCTCCGCTTCGGCAAGGGTGTGGATCACCTGCTCTTCCAGCAGCGTGATTTCGCCGCGGTCCACGCCGAGTCTGCCCACCACCCTGAAGGCCGAGTCGGCCGCGTCCCGGCCCAGCTGCAGGGCCCAGGCGAAGTCGTCCCGGCCCAGGACGTAGGTGCAGCCGCGGGCCGCGGGAAGCTCAAGGATCCGGTGGGCGACGACGTCGGCGTCCACCTGCTCGCGGCGGATGCCGGCGCGAGCGAAGAGCGTGAGGTACGGGTTGGCGCCGCCGACGGACCGGGCCCAGCCTGCCCGGGCGAACACCTGCTCCGCCGTACGGCCGGCCAGCGAGCCGTCCAGGCCCTGCCGGTGCCAGGCCCACGCCCGGAGCCGTTCCGGGGTCAGGCTCTGTGGTTCCGGCAGGGTGGCGGGCGCGTTGGTCGACCCCGGGTGCGTCGTCACAGGCAGGTTGCTCATGGGCTCATTCTCCAACAGCTTCCCCGTCAGCGGTATCAAGAAGGGGAATCAACCCGCACTGTCCGTTTTCCCCGAGTCTGCAGTCCCGGTCGCCAGAGACTCCAAGACGGTCCGCGCGGTGGCGTCCCAGCCGGGCAGCCGGCCGCGTGCCGCCGCGGCCGCATCCCGCCAGCGTTGCCTCAGTCCGGGCTCGCTCAACCAGCGCCGGAGCAGGTCCGCTAGCGGGGCCGGGTCCGTCCCGAGGCCGACGGCGGCGCCAGGCAGCTCAGACTCCGGCAGGTCAGACTCCGGCACCTCGTCCGGCGGCGGCCCGAACGGGCCGCCGTGAAGGGTGTCTTTGAGGGTGCCGGCGGCGAGCGCCTCGACGGCGCCGGTGCCCTCACGCACCAGAACGGGAACGCCGCGGGCCAGGGACTCCGTGACCACCAGGCCATAGGTTTCGGCCCGGGAAATCAACAGGCTGAGGTCGGCCGCACCCCATTCGGCGTCCAGCGCCGGGCCGCGGAGCTCGCCCGGAATGCTGAGCCGCCGGGTCAAGCCCAGCCCGTCCACCTCCGCCCGGAGTTGCGCGGCATAGGCCGGATCGGCGGTGTCGGAGCCGATGAGGGACGCCGTCCAGGGCAGGTCCGTGAGGCGGGAAAGCGCGGCCAGCAGGAGCATCTGGTCCTTGTTCGGCAGCAGCGCGGCCACGGCGATGAAGTGCGGCACGCCGGAGCCCGCGGACAGGCTGCCCGCCGCCAGGGCGGCCGGTGCAGTACCGGGGAGGGCCACCCTGATGCCGTCCAGGCCGTGCCGGGCGCGGATGCCCGCCGCGGCCGAACGGCTGATGCAGATGACCCCGGCCGCGGCCTGCAGGGCCCGGCGTTCGCGCTCCGGATGCTCCGGCAAAGGCATGTGCAGCAGAACCCACACCCGTTGTCCGGCGGCGGCGGCCGCCTCCAGCTCGTCGGGCGCGCCGCATGCGAGGAGGCTGTCCACCAGCGTCACGGAGCCCGGCGTCGCAGTGCAAAGGAGCCGGGCCAGGCGCCGGCGGTCCCGGGCGCTGCCGCCCGGCCAGGCGCCGTCGAGCGGGCAGGTTTCCACGTCGGCGCCGAGGGCCGTGAGTTCGGCGGCGAGCGCGGCGTTGTAGACGTTCCCGCCGGAGTTGTGCCGGACGTTCCCGGGCACAACGAACCGGATGCGCAGGCTGGCCGGCGGCATCTGCGGCGCTTAGCTGGCCTCGAAGTCCAGCGAGTAACTGGCCCACGCGTCGGGGGTCTCCCGCAGGGTAACGTCCAGCCCGGTGAGCGCGCGGCCGTCCCTGCCGACGCGGATCTGCGCGGCGACGGCGTCCCCGATGTACCGGGCCAGGGCCTCGGTGGTGCTCAGCTTGCCGGCGAAGTCGGGGTGCTCGTCGAGGTTCTTGTAGTTCAGATCGTCAAGGATCTGGTCCACGGTGTCCCCTGCCGCGCCGATGTCCAGCACGATCGCGTCGTCATTGAGCCGACGACGGCGGAACGTCACCTCGGTGACGAAGGTGGCCCCGTGCAGGCCCTGGGCCGGGCCGAAGACTTCGCGGGGAAGGCTGTGGGCGATCATGAAGTTGCGGCGGACGGTAAGACTGAACACGGGCTACCTCGTGGCTTCGGTGGGCTGGACGGTGGATGGGGATTCTGCGGATTGGGCTTCGCCGGACGGGTATTCGATTACGTGGCACAGCGCGTCCAGGGTCCCGTCGGCGAGCCGCTGGACGACGCCGGGAAGCTCCGCGAACGTGGAGGCTCCCGTGAGGAAGACGTCAAAGACCGGGTCCTGCAACAGGGACACGGCGAGCGCGAGGCGTTGGGCGTTGGTGCGGCGGTGCCGGCGGGCGCGGGCCACCATCCCGACTTGGCTGGCCCGGATGGACAGGCGGCGGGCGTGGAAGTCCTCCCCCAGCGGCAGCGTGACGCTCCGGTCGGCGTACCAGGACATTTCGATGATGTCGCCCTCGTCCCCCACCAGCCGCAGGCTCCGCTGCAGGCCTTCCTGCGAGGCAGAGCAATGGATCACGATGTCACAGTCCGCCAGGGCGTCGTCGGGGTGGCTGAAGTCGACCCCGAGGGCGTCCGCGAACGCGCGTTTGGCGGGGTCGACGTCGATCAGCTGCAACCGCTCCAGGGGAAAACCGGCGAGGAGCTTGGCCACCATGCCGCCAACGAGTCCGGCGCCGATCACGGCAACCCTGTCGCCCAGGAGGGGTCCGGCCTCCCAGAGGCCGTTGACGGCGGTTTCCACCGTGCCGGTGAGCACCGCGCGGCGGGCCGGGACGCCGTCGGGGATCACCGTGAGTGACCCGACCGGAACCACGAAGCGGTCCTGGTGCGGGTAGAGGCAGAAAACGCGCTTGCCAACCCAGCCGTCAGGGCCGTCCTCGACCACGCCCACGGTGAGATAGCCGAACTTCACCGGGTACGGAAAGTCGCCCTCCTGGTTGGGGGCGGCCATGGCTCCGGCGACGCACGCCGGGACGCTGGCGTGATGGACCACGAGCTCGGTGCCCTTGCTGATGCCCGAATACAGGGTCCGGACGAGTGCCTCGCCGGGGCCGGGGGCGGACAGGTCCTCGCTGCGGAGCTCGCCCTGCTCCGGGCCGACGGTCCAGTAGGCGGTGGCGTGCCGAACAGACACGGCGGGTCCTTGAGAAGTAGTCATGGTGCTCCCGAATCTAGTGCCCTGCCGGGTCCCGGGGAAGGGCGCCGCGCGCAGGCAACGGGTTTGTTCGGCTGCTGGTGCGGCTCGTTTTGTCGATGGGCGCCTTGCTCCGGTACCCTAGTCAGGTTGGTGACGTGTCCGAGCGGCCGAAGGTGCAACACTCGAAATGTTGTTTGGTGTAAAAGCCAACGTGGGTTCAAATCCCACCGTCACCGCCACGTAGCGAGGCCCCTGCTTCCCTTTGTTTACAAGGGAAACAGGGGCCTTTGCTTTGCCCGGGGCTGGCACGTTGGCAAAGAATTGGCAAAATTTAGCTAGGGCACTCGTGGCCAGCCACCAGTCGTGAAGGCCCCGCAACGGGTTGCCTTCCAGGGCTGGCGCTCACAGGCGATGGCCGGGCCCTGTGAACCAAGGATCCTTCCTGCGACGACTTCGTCATGGGCCCGCGCACCGGAGTCGCCTCGCTGTACCGGCGCCGCATGGACCACATCGACCCGAGCCTGGACCGGTTCAACGCTTTGGGCACCCCGGTGTACGTCGCCGACCATGCTCTGCAGATCGCTTCCCATGCCCTGCAAATCGCTTCCACCAAGCACGCCTCGTTCGCGTACCGGGAGCACTTTCGCTCCATCCGGTGCGTAACAGGTCGCGTAGTTTCCCGCGCTCACGTGGTTGTAGGGGCCGACCTCTGAGAACTTGATCCGGTGCGTGCTCTTGTACCGCACCTGAAGGAAAAATCCACGCTCACTCCTGAAAACAAAGGCCGCCATCGATGACGCCGTCACGTTGCTGCGGCAGTTCCCTGCGGCAGCCCCGCCACCCGAAGCCACCGGAGGGCGCCGCATGCTGCCGCTGACACCCATCAGACGGTAGGGGCACTCGCTGTCCAAGAATCCGACACGTGGTCGGTGAGTTGGCTGTCAGACCGGGTCCGCAGGCCAGGTCTGCCGCTGTGCTGACGGTATGCGCACGGGCAGCGCATCAATCTTGGTTAAGGCCCGGTGCGCGGCCACGAGCAGCATGAAGAACCCCAGCAGGCCGAGCAACGCCCCGAAAATCGACAGACTAACAAACACGGTGATCAAGCCTCTGTCGTTCCTCGCAGCAGACAAAGCTACGAAGAGTAGCCCGGCATAGCTCAGAAGCGGGCCCCCAAGGAACAACGAAATCCCGGCCACGAAGACCCCGGCTGAACGTTTGAATTCCACTTTTCCCCCTGATTTGCACGACTGACTTCGCAAGAGTACAGCCCCTGCGGGGCTTCAAGACCAACCAACTCGACAGCCCGTGGCTGTCGTTATGGTGCTACGTATGAGGGCAGCGCCGGACGCACCATGCCGCGCCCTCCAACGCTTCGAGGCACCCCAACTGCCTGTCAGGAGCCCGGCATCACGCGTCGCGGCCGCCAGGCCCTGAAGCATCTGCGAAAAAGAGTCTTCTCCGTCTTGTCGATCCGGCACCTGCCGTTCGAGGAGACAGTAGAAGGACGCGCCGCCGGCAGCCGATGCTGGTCATTGTCCTCGCCGCGCACCCGGGCAATGCGTATCAAGAACCCCTGCCAGGGCTTACCTCGGCTTTCCCCGGGTGCTAGCGATTCTCCACCGTTGGCAATGGGAGGTGGACTATCTTCGGGATGTCCTTGTACGAGTCCATCTCCGCGGTAATCGCCTTCATCGCTGCCCTTGGTGGCCTGATCGCGGTCTTCTTCGTCGGCGCCCTAGTCCGACAGGGTGCGCAAAATACAAAGGAAGCCACGGAAGCCCGGCAGAGAGAGTAGGACCTGCGGCGGCGCGAATCAAGCATGCAGTTTTACACGATGGCTCTGGAAAGCCGCCAATCACTGAAGACAAGGCTCCCCCGGACAGGGATGCAGAAGTAATCGCCTGAGCTCAGGGCCAGCATCCAAGAAAAGCGGTCGCTCATTCGAGCTGCGAGAGGTCCATCCGCGCTGGTTGAGACCGCGACAAGCTGTGCCGCCAGTTCCAGCAACGAAGCCCTTGCCTGATCTGCGTTCTCCGACATCAGCATCAGGGACCCACCGTCGCGACGGGTGAACCGAACAGGGTGATCAGCCGCAGCCGCAAAAACTTCAACGGAGGCTCGGCTTAGCTCCGAGGAATAGAACGTCGTTCGGGATTTGGTTGCTGAGCTCATGGACCAGGACTAACACAGCACGTGTTCTGAAGTTCAGGCCGGCCGCCTCCTCGTGTGCCGCACCGTCGTACGACATCAACGCCCACAACATAACGGTCATTATGTTGTGGATTGACTGCGCATTCTCGGCCGAACAAGCGGCCAGCAGCCTGGTCGGCGTTTGCACGACGACCCGCCGGTATCGGAACCTGCGCCGACAGGGTTCTGCCGGCGGGTGCCGCGGGAGGATGGGCTCACCTCCATCGAGACTAACGTCGCCTCATACTCCCGTACTAGATCCGAAGTGCCCCCTTGTGCAGTGGCGAACGTCATGGAAAAGTGCGCCCATGACCGAATCCGATGCCGAAGTGGCGCGCATCCTCAGCACAATTCCAGTTCGTGCGTCTCGCCAAATGACCGCCACTGAGTATCAGGTGCGCGTGGCCGAGGTCCTCAACCTTTTGGACATCGAAGCGGTGGGCGACGAAACGGGCGTGTATTACGGAGAGGAGGGCGTTGAGCTGGAAGATCAGCCCTTAGAAGCGGCCGTCCGCATACTCATTGGGAGGCGATTCGGCATCCCGGAAGCTCTACGGTAGGGGTCCTTCGGATCTAGTGTCGCGTTCCTGGGTCTTCGACCAGACGAAGGGGTGGCATTCGTCGTTCCAGTCGTCACACCGGTCCTGAATCAAACTGCCACACTCATCTGGCCTGGGCCATAGGGGTTCCGCCAGGTTCAACCCCGCAGTTATACACACTTCTACGGGGTTCTAGGGTTTTCCCTAGACGCCCCTAGAACAGTGTATATGTGGCAATAGTTGGGGACAGGGAGTGTCTCAGGGCGGTGCATTGTTGGGGGTACACCGAAAATGCACGAGTCCCGTTCGGTGGTGTATCCGGCCTTTCTCGCCCCAGCCGTTGAGGCCGCCTGCGCCGGCAGGACGCCCGACGCGCTGCTTTGGGGGGACGGCATAAATTACTTCCGCCCCGGCAATCCCCTCAGCTGCTGGTTTGGTGCGGCCAGGAAGCGCGCCTAGGCGAAGGACCCGACATTGCCCAGTGTGACCCCTCACGACCTCCGGCATACAGCCGCATCGTTGGCCATCAGCGCCGGCGCCAACATCAAAGTCCTCCAGCGGATGCTCGGACACGCCTCCGCGCGATGACGCTGGACCGCTATGCCGACCTGTCCGAAGATGATCTGGACACCGTGGCCGGGGCACTCGATGCGGCCCGTCGCGATCAACTGTTTGGCAAGGAATTGGCAAAGGAATCGCTGTGAAACGACGTGCGCAGCCGTGAAAGAGCGTGACCATTTGCACCGCTTCACGTTGGAATATCACGGTCTTTTGACTATTTTCATGTAACAGCGCGGCCGTCCACATGGGTTCAAGTCCCACCGTAACGCCGCACTTACAAACCGGCCCGTACGCCCGGGTGAGGAGACCGTCGGGGGCCAGTCGGCCGAGGCATTGGCGAGGATGCCATCACCTGCTAGGATCCGCAGAATCCCCACACGACCGCATGCCGGTCGCAATCACTCAGGAGGTTCGCGGTGCCGGACACAACCTGTCACATGTCGATCTCGCTGGATGGCTTCGTCGCCGGGCCGGACCAGAGCCGCGAGAACCCTCTGGGCAAGCGGGGGCTGGAGCTGCACCGCTGGCACATCGGCGACCCGCGAGCCAACGATGTCGACAAGGTCTCGAAGGAGTGGCTCATGCGCCCGCGGGGCGCGTATGTGATGGGTCGGAACATGTTCGGCCCGATCCGCGGGGACTGGGACGAGGAATGGTCCGGGTGGTGGGGAGCCGAACCGCCTTACCACGCGCCGGTATTCGTACTGACCCATCACGCACATGACCCGATCCAGATGGAGGGCGGGACGACCTTCCACTTCGTCACCGAGGGCTTCGACGCGGCCTACGCCGCAGCGTGCCAGGCCGCCGGGGACAAAGGCGTGGACATCGCCGGTGGGGCCTCCACCGTCCGACAGGCACTGATCGCCGGCGTGATCGACGAGCTAACCCTCGACATCGCACCGGTCCTGCTCGGTTCGGGCGAGCGCATTTTCGACGGCGTTGAATCCTTCGGCTTCGAACCGGTCGAGGTGCTTCACTCACCGCTGGCCACCCACATCCGCTATCGCCGCGTCAGTTAACTCGGTAGGCGTTGCTCGAATAACGAACTACATCCATGCATGAAAATGCTCCCCGGGAGTTGGAACTGAGTTTCTCAGTCCAACTTCCGGGGAGCATGTGACTTTCGACACCGGGTACTACTTGTCGGCGTGGCCGTGGCCGCCGGAGTGACCGTGGGCGGCGGAGTGACCGTGGGCGGCGGCCCGGGCCGGTGCCGGAGCTGCGGGAGCTACTGCGGCAGGTGCCGCCGGAGCGGGCTGCGCGGCTTCTTCACCGTGGTCGCCGCTGTGGCGGTGCGCCGCAGCATTCGCCTGGCCCGCGGCGCGGTGCTCGGCGGCGTTCTCGTGGGCCCAGGCGCTGTTGCCCGGCGCAGCCGGCTTGCCCCTCTCCGGCGCGTCAGGTGCCTCCGGCGCCTCGGACGGTTCGGACGGCTCTGCCGGCTCTTCCGTGGCCGGGGCGGTAGCTGTCGGCTCGGGGGCAGGTTCGACCGGATCAGCTGACGCAGTCGGGTCGGACGTAGGAGTGTCGGTGGCTGTCGGGACCGGCGTGGGGTCCGTCGCGGGCGCCGTCGGGTCCGAGGTCGGGGTGTCCGTAGCCGTCGGAGCCGGCGTAGGGTCCGCGGGCGCCGTCGGGTCGGAGGTCGGGGTGTCCGTGGCGGTCGGGGCCGGTGAGACCGTGGACGACGGGTCGGTGGGCGTGTCGGTTGCGGTGGTCGCCATGGCGGCGCCTGCGCCCCCGGTGACGACGACGGATGCTACGACGACTGCCTTGCCAGTGGTGCCGAGGGCGCCGAGCCAGCTGAATATTCCTGCCATGTGTGATGGGCCTTCCAGGAGAGGTGCGTGAATGTGACAGGCCGCCCCCACGGCCATCCGCGCGCCACACTACCCAAGTGACGGGAGTACTTCAGTCCATTTAAGGGATGCTGAGCCGATCCTTGGCAGTTCCTGCGCTTGGGGTCGCTGGCGACGCTTCCTGGCTGATCAGACGGAACCGGCCGGGCCCGCTTGGGCGCCAGGTCTTAGCCGGTTGGGCCAGCTTCGGAGTCGAAGCGCGGAGTGCCTGCGGGCGGCCGCCACTGCTGGACCAGCCAGCGTTCGGGCCCGTCCACCAGTCCGTCGGCCTCAGCCCGAGCGATCGAAAGGGGCGATCCACGCTGGACGAGCCTTGCCAAACCGGAAGTGCACCAGGCCGGCTGTGGGCGACGTGGCGAGACCCCACAGCCGGAGCCCTCGGGCTGTCAGTAGTTGTAGCGGGGCGCCTCTGTCGTTTGCGCCGAGGCTGCACGGGCTTGCAGTCGCAAGGGCAACGCATCGATTTTGACCAAGGCGCGGTACACCGCCACAAGAATCATGATGTAGCCCGCGAGCATGATTAGGAAGCCAAGGACTGCCACCATCGCACTGATAACCACGGCCCCACGATTCGGTTCTCCGGTGTAAAGCGCCGAGAGGTTCGGAGCTGCGACGACACCCCCAAGAAGAGTGATGATTGGGCCGCCAATGGCCATAAAAACTCCGGCTTTGAAGAGTCCTGCTGATCGCTCGAACTGCACTGATTCCCCCATCTGATTTTGATGAACGTGGACAGACTACAGCCCCGTTGCACAACAAAAGAGTGACCGAAATGGCGGGTCCGAAAGAATGGCGTGAACGTCGCATCCGCCGCGCACGAACCGCTACAGGATGGACAACGGCAGCGGCGGCACGGCGAGGTTTCCGGCAAGCGCGCGCAGCGGCTCAGGCCCCTCCCTCGAGTTGCTCCATCTCCAGACACGCGTCTTCATAGGAAATGTCGCCGTTCCGGAAGGCGTGCTCGAGTTCCTTGGCCTTGCGTCGCGAATAGGGCGTGCTCAGTGTTCCCGTGAGTCCGGCCTCGAGGTAGTCGAGCCGGGAGTGCGGCTGCTCGCCCCGGGCGCTCTGAAGTCGGCGGATCGTGGGGTGGAACCAGCTGCCGGGGTGCAGCAATCGATGTGCATAGGCTATGGGATCGACTAGGTACATGCTTCCATGGTTCAACTCCCCCCTGAGAAGTCAATGAGTATCCTCTGCGCGGTCGGGGCAAGCGGCGCGTTCCCGGAGAGTGCCATAGCCACCAACCGCCAACCAGTGCGGCTCTGCTTCCCTTTGATTGCAGGGGAAGCAGAGCACACTCGCCGGCCTAACCGCGTACGATCACGACGTCCAGGGTCCGCGGGCCATGGACGCCTTCGACGCGTTCGAGTTCGATGTCGCTCGTCGCGCTCGGGCCGCTGATCCAGGTCTGCGGCCGGGTGGCATCGAGCCGGCGGAGGGCTTCGGGCAGGATCGCGGTGATGTCCGCGGCTCTGACCAGGCAGATGTGCCGGTCCGGGACGAGGCTGATGATCCGGCGGCCCTGGTCCGGGCTTGCGTCCAAGACGATGGTGCCGGTTTCGGCGACCGCCACGGCGCTGCCGGTGACGACGGCGTCCACACTGTCCAGGTCCTCGACGCTGAGCCGGCGCCCGGGAGCGTCAATGACGCGGCGGCCGGAACCGCCGTCGTGCATGTCCGCCTCCGCGAACAGTGACTCGGGGAGGCCGTGCGGCACGACGTAGCGGCCGGTGCCGTCGAGCAGCGCGGCGAGCCGCTGCGGCACCGCCGCGGCATCCTCAACGAAAACGTTCGCCTTGTAGTCGATGAGCCGGTCCGTCAGCAGCTCGAGGAGCTCCACCTCGCCCAGGGTGGAGGAGCGCCGGTAGTCGCGGGGCACCTCGGGGACGGCCGGGGCATCGCGGAGGGCCGAACGGATCCTGTCGAGTATTTCTTCGCGCGCGTTCACTGGGTCTCCTCTGTACCGGCGGATCCTGTGCCGGGGGCCTCTGGACCGGCCAACCCGGGGCCGGGAACCGCTCCCTTGATTGACGCCGACCCGGGGCCCGGGCGCCGGTGCTCCTTGTCCCACCATTGCCGGAACGACTGCGACGGCGGGGCCGGGATGTCACGGCTCTGCGTCCAGCCGGCGGCGATGCCGGGCAGCTTGGTGATTTTCTTATCCGGGCCCGCGGCGAGCCGGCCCAGGGGCAGCGCCTTCTCGACCAGGCCAAGATTCTTTCCGGAGGACAGCACCCAGGACGCCGCCTTCATGCCCAGGTCCATCTGGCTCGGCAGGCGCTTCTTGCCGCGTTTGCTGCCCACGTCCTCGCCGCGCAAGTGCACCAGGATGTCCGGGATGTTGATCTTCACCGGGCAGGCGTCGTAGCAGGCGCCGCACAGCGACGAAGCGTATGGCAGGGAGTTGTTCTCCTCCGCCGTGATCCCGGTCAGCAGCGGGGACAGAATGGCGCCGATCGGCCCCGGGTAGGTGGAGCCGTAGGCGTGCCCGCCGGTGCGTTCGTACACGGGACAGACGTTCATGCAGGCGCTGCAACGGATGCAGTGCAGGGCGGAGCGGCCCATTTCGTCGGCCAGGGCAGCGCTGCGGCCATTGTCCAACAGGACGAGATGGACGTTCTGCGGCCCGTCGTCGGGAGTGACCCCGGTCCACAGCGACGTGTACGGGTTCATCCGCTCCCCGGTGGAGGACCGCGGGAGCAGCTGCATGAAGACTTCCAAGTCCTCACAGGCCGGCAGCAGCTTCTCCACGCCCATGACGGTGATGAGAGTTTCCGGGAGCGTCAGGCACATGCGTCCGTTGCCTTCGGATTCGACGACGGCGAGGGTGCCTGAGTCGGCCAAAGCGAAATTCGCGCCGGACACGGCCACCTTGGCGCTGAGGAACTTGCGGCGCAGGTGTGCCCGGGCGGCTGCGGCGAGCCGGGCCGGTTCGTCGGTCAGGTCCGGGTCCACGCCCTCCATCTCGCGCAGAAAGATGTCCCGGACCTGGCTGCGGTTCTTGTGGATGGCCGGGACCAGGATGTGGCTCGGCTTGTCGTGGTCCAGCTGGACGATGAGCTCGGCAAGGTCGGTCTCGAACGCCGCGATCCCCTGTTCCTCGAGGTACTCGTTGAGGCCGATTTCCTGGGTGGCCATGGACTTGACCTTGACCACCTCGTTGGCGCCCTGGTCCCGGATGAGGGAGGCGACAATGGCGTTGGCTTCGTCGGCGCCGCGGGCCCAGTGGATGGTCCCGCCGCGGGCGGTGAAGTTCGCCTCAAACTGCTCGAGCAGCTCCGGCAGCCGGGCCATGACGGATTCCTTGATCGCCCGGCCGGCCTCGCGCAGTTCCTCCCAGTCGGGGAGCTCGGACACGACGGCCAGCCGCTTGTCCCGGATGGTCCGAGTGGCGTGGCCGAGGTTTGCCCGCAGCTGGGTGTTGCCGAGTTCGCGGTGCGCGGCCTTGGGGAAGGGTTCGTGTTCGTGCAGGTTGCCGATGCCGAAGACGGGCAGGGACGGCATCCCGAGGAATGTGCCGCTCATCGCGCGGTCCTTCCGGTGGTGAGGCGGACGTCGCCGGTGACGGCGGCGGGATTCTCGAAAGTGCTGGCCAGGATCTCCGCGAAGTGCATTGTGGTGACGCCGCTGCCCTGCCGGGACAGCCCGCCGCCGATGTGCATCAGGCAGGACGCGTCGCCGCCGGTGCAGAGGTCGGCGCCGGTGCCGCAGATGTTGGCGGTCTTGTCCGCGAGCATTGCCGAGGACACGTCCGCGTTCTTCATCGAGAAGGTGCCGCCGAAACCGCAGCACTGCTCGGCCTCGGGCAGCTCGGCCACTTCGATGCCGCCGACCGAGCGCAGCAGGTCCAGCTGCCAGTCGCCGAGCCGGAGCAGCCGCATGCCGTGGCAACTCGGGTGGTAGGTGATCCGGTGCGGGAAGTAGGAGCCCAGCTGCGCCGCGGCATCGGTGACGCCGAGGACATCCACCAGCAGCTGGGAGAGCTCGTAGGTTTTGTGTCCGACGGCGTCCGCCCGCGCTTCCAGCCCGGCGTCCCCGCAGCGGCGGGCGACCATGGGGTGCTGATGCTTCACCGAGGCGACGCAGGAACCCGACGGTGCGACGGCGACGTCGTACTCCTCCGCTTCGAAGGCCTTCACGTGGTTAGCGACGACCGGCAGCGCCTCCTTGAAGTAGCCGCTGTTGACGTGCATCTGCCCGCAACAGGCCTGCCCGGCGGGGAAGATGACCTCGTGGCCGAGCCGTTCCAGGATCGACACGGTGGCGCGCGCCGTGTTCGGGTACATGGCGTCCACGATGCACGTGGCAAAGAGCGCGATCCTCACAGGACACCTCCGCTGGTCATGGGGCTGGGGACAGGACGGGTGGCCGGCACGTATTCGGCGGGCTGCTGGGAGGCGCGCACCACGGCGCGCAGCTCCCCCAGCCCGCCGCTGAGCACGCCGGCGGCGCGGGCCTGGACCAGGACGTTGCCCAGCGCCGTGGCTTCCACCGGGCCCGCCAAAACGTGTTTGCCGGTGGCATCGGCGGTGAGCTGGCACAGGAGCCGGTTCTGGGATCCGCCGCCCACAATATGCACGACGCCGGCCCGAAGGTCGGCGAGCCGTTCGGCATCGGCGATGGTCCGGGCGTAGCCGGCGGCGAGGCTGTCCAGGATGCACCGCACGATGTGCGCGGGATGCTCCGGCAGGACCGCGCCCGTGTCGCGGACCGCCGCCCGGATGCGCTCGGGCATGTCGTCGGGGGCGATGAAGCAGGGGTCGTCGGCGTCGATGAGCGGGCCGCCGGCGGGCAGTGTTGCGGCGGCGTCGAGCAGTTCCTCAAGGCCCGGGCGGTAGCCCTCCCCCGCCCAGGCGCGCTGGCACTCGCTGAGCAGCCAGAGGCCGCCGACGTTGCGCAGGTAGCGGATGGTGCCGTCCACGCCGCGTTCGTTGGTGAAGTTCGCGGCCCGGCTGGCCTCGGTCAGGACCGGGTGGGATAGTTCAACGCCGACCAGCGACCAGGTGCCCGAGGAGATATAGGCGAATTTCTCCCCACCACCTCCGGTGCCCGCGGGCACCGCGGCGACGGCCGAGGCGGTGTCGTGCGAGCCCACGGCCACCACGACGGTGCTTCCGGGCAGGCGGGTCCGTTCCGCGATCTCCGGCAGCAGGGTGCCGAGCGTCTCGCCCGGCTGGATCAGCGGGGGGAAGAGGTCCTTCGGCAGGTTCAGGGCGGTAAGGAATTCCGTGGCCCACTCCCCCGCGACCGCGTCGAAGAGCCCGGTGGTGGAGGCGTTGGTGGCCTCGGTGCGGCGCCGGCCCGTCAGCAGGAACCCGATGAGGTCCGGGATGAGCAGCGCCTGCAGCCCCTCCAGTTCGGTCTCGGCGGCGAGCTGGTAGATCGTGTTGAACGGCAGGAACTGCAGCCCCGTGGTGGCGTAGAGGCCGGCCGGGTCGAGTTTCTGGTGGACCTGGGCGACGGCGGCACGGCTGCGGTCATCGCGGTAGCTGAAGGGTGCCCCGACGAGGTCGCCGTCGGCGTTGACCAGGCCGTAGTCCACGGCCCAGGTGTCGATCCCGATGCTGGCGATCCTCTCGCCGCGGGCCGCGGCCGCCGTTGCGGYGGCCGCGAGCCCGGTGAGGACCTCGGCGAACAAAGCGTCGAAGTCCCAGCGGAGGCCGCCGTCGAACTCTTTGACCCCGTTGGGGAAGCGGTGCACCGTCTCCAGCCCGGCCCTCGTCCCACCGGCACTGCCGGCGACCCGGCCCAGGATGACCCGGCCCGAGGAGGCACCAATGTCGATTGCGACAAAAGCACTGCCGGCGAACACCATACTGGCGTCCGTCGCTGAGGGTTCGGTGCTCATCGCAGGAAGGCCGCGGCCACGCCGGCGTCGACGGGTATGTGGAGCCCGGTGGTGTGGGACAGCTCGCTGCCGGTGAGCACGGCGGCGGCGTTGGCCACGTTTTCAGGCAGGACTTCGCGCTTGAGCAGTGTGCGCTGGGCGTAGTACTTGCCCAGTTCCTCTTCCTGCACGCCGTAGACGGCGGCGCGCTTGGCACCCCAGCCGCCAGCGAAGATCCCGGAGCCGCGGACTACGCCGTCGGGGTTGATGCCGTTGACCCGGATCCCGTATTCGCCCAGTTCTGCGGCGAGGAGCCGGACCTGGTGGGCCTGGTCGGCCTTGGTGGCGGAGTAGGCGATGTTGTTCGGGCCGGCGAACACGGAGTTCTTGGAGGAGATGTAGATGATGTCCCCGCCCATCTCCTGGCCGATCATCACCTGCGCGGCGGCCTTGGCCACCAGGAACGAGCCCTTCGCCATGACGTTGTGCTGCAGGTCCCAGTCCTTTTCCGTGGTTTCCAGGAGCGGCTTGGAGATGGAGAGCCCGGCGTTGTTGACCACGAGATCCAGTCCGCCGAAGGCCAGGACGGCGTCCTGGATGGCTGCGGCGATCTGGGCCTCGTCGGTGACGTCGGCCTGGACGCCGATGGCGACGTCGGCGCCGCCGAGTTCCGCGGCGACGGCCCGGGCGTTGTCCAGGTTCAGGTCAGCGATGACCACGCACGCACCGTCGGCGGCGAAGCGGGTAGCGATTGCCTTGCCGATGCCCGACGCCGCCCCGGTCACCAGAGCGATGCGGCCGGCATGGGATTTCGGCTTGGGCATCCGGGCCAGCTTGGCTTCTTCCAGGGCCCAGTATTCGATCCGGAATTTCTCGGATTCCTCGATCGGGGCGTAGCTGGAGACGGCCTCGGCGCCGCGCATGACGTTGATGGCGTTGAGGTAGAACTCCCCCGCCACGCGGGCGGTCTGCTTGTTCGCCCCGAAGGAAAACATGCCCACGCCGGGGACCAGCACGATCGCCGGGTCTGCGCCGCGCAGGGCGGGGCTGTCCGGGGTCGCGTGGCGGTCGTAGTATGCCTGGTAGCCCGCCCGGTAGGCGGTGTGGAGTTCCTTGAGCCGGGCCACGGACTCCTCGACCGAGGCGTCGGCGGGCAGGTCCAGGACCAGGGGCTTGACCTTGGTCCGCAGGAAGTGGTCCGGGCAGGACGTGCCCAAGGCGCCGAGCCGCGGGTGTTCTGCGGCTTCGAGGAAGTCCAGGACGGCGGGGGCGTCGCTGAAGTGCCCCAGCTGCGGCTTGTCCGTGGAGGCCAGGCCGCGGATCACGGGCGCCAGGGCGGCCGCCTTCGCGCGGCGCTCGGTCTCCGGGAGGGCGGCGTAGCCGGGGAGCTTCGGCCCGAACGGTTCGTTCTTGCCGTGGTCCTTGATGTACTGCTCGGCCTGCTCGATGATCCACAGCGAGTTGGCTTCGGTTTCCTCGCTGGTGGCGCCCCAGGCGGTGATGCCGTGGCCGCCCAGGATGGTGCCGACGGCGTGCGGGTTGGCGTCCTTGATGGCGGCGATGTCCAGGCCCAGCTGGAAACCGGGGCGGCGCCACGGCACCCAGGCCACCTTCTCGCCGAAGATCTCCTTGGTGAGCGCCTCGCCGTCGGCGGCCGTGGCAATGGCGATGCCGGAGTCCGGGTGCAGGTGGTCCACGTGCGCGGCGTCGACTAGGCCGTGCATGGCGGTGTCGATCGACGGCACGGCGCCGCCCTTACCGTGCAGGCAGTAATCAAACGCCGCCACCATCTCGTCTTCACGCTCGACGCCCGGGTACACGTTCTTAAGCGCCTGCAGCCGGTCCAGCCGCAGCACGGCCAGGCCGTCGGCCTTCAGCGTGCCCAGATCCCCGCCGGAGCCCTTGACCCACAGGAGCCCGACATCCTCGCCGGTCACGGGATCCTTCTCGGTGCCCTTGGCCGAAGTGTTGCCGCCGGCGAAGTTGGTGTTCCGCTTGTCCGCCCCGAGGCGGTTGGAACGGGAGATCAGCTCTTCAACAGTCTTGTTCTCAGTCATAACTCTTAAGCGCCCCATCCGGCTTGCTGGCCGCCGACGCGGTCCTCGTTGATCTTCTTCTGGTAGCCACTGGCCTTGAAAGCGGCCAGCGGGTCCGCGGGCAGCCCGCGGGATTCACGCCACTGCGCCAGCGCAGGACGAACATCGGTGTAGAAGGCATCGTTGAAGATGCCGTTGGCGGCCAGGACGTCGCCGCTGCGCTGGGCCTCGGCGAGGGCGTCCGCGTCGATGAGCAGGGCGCGGGCCGTCATTTCCTGGACGTTGAGCACGGAGCGGATCTGGCCCGGAATCTTTTCCTCCAGGTTGTGGCACTGATCCAGCATCAGCGCGACGCCGGACCCTTTACCGAAGCCGCCGCCTCGGATGACCTCGTGCATGATGCGGAAGAGCTGGAAGGGGTCGGCCGCGCCGACGATCAGGTCGTCGTCCGCGTAGAAGCGGGAGTTGAAGTCGAAGGAGCCGAGCTTGCCCAGGCGCAGAAGCTGCATGACGATGAATTCGATGTTCGTGCCGGGGGCGTGGTGGCCCGTGTCGAGGCAGACGAAGGCCTTCTCGCCCAGGGCCAGGGTCTGGGCGTAGGAGGTGCCCCAGTCCGGGACGTCGGTGTGGTAGAAAGCCGGCTCGAAGAACTTGTACTCCAGCACCAGGCGCTGGTCCTCGCCCAGGCCGGCGTAGATTTCCTGCAGGGATTCCGCCAGGCGGTCCTGCCGGCCGCGCATGTCATCCTGGCCCGGGTAGTTGGTGCCGTCCGCGAGCCAGATCTTCAGGTCCCGCGAACCCGTGGCGTCCATGATCTCCAGGCACTCGAGGTGGTGGTCGACGGCGCGGCGGCGGACCGCCGGGTTGGAGGAGGTCAGGGAGCCGAGCTTGTACTCGTCATCCTGGAAGGTGTTGGAGTTGATGGTGCCCAGGCCCACGCCCAGGTCCGCGGCGTACTCCTTCAGGGCCGCGTAGTCATCCACCTTGTCCCAAGGGATGTGCAGGGCGACTGTGGGCGCCAGACCGGTGAGTTCGTGGACCTTCGCGGCGTCGGCCAGCTTCTCCTGGACGGTGCGCGGGGTGCCGGGGGTGCCGAACACCTTGAAGCGGGTGCCGGAGTTGCCGTAGGCCCAGGACGGGACCTCGATGGCGAGTTCCCCGAGGCGAGCCAGGGCCGTTTCTGTGGTGTTCATGATTGTTCCTTCTGCGGTTGGGGGTTGTCCTCAGCGGAGTTGGCCGCGGACAACTGGTCCTCGAGATTGAAAATTTCGGTGAGCTGGAGGAAGCCCTGGTCCGGCGACTGCCCGTCGTCGTCGAACAGGGCGGCCATCTCGGCTTGCCATCGGGCGTTCACCTCAGTCAGTGCCATGCGGGCCCGTGCTGCGTCGAAGTCGTCGCACTCCACGTACCCCAACAGCAGCCCGTCGTCCGCGAGGAATAGCGAGTAGTTGTTCCAGCCGGCGGCCTTGAGTTCCCGGAGCATCTCGGGCCAGACGGCTGCGTGACGGCGCCGGTATTCGGGAATCTGGCCGGGCTTGACCGAAGAGCGGAAGCACACCCTCATGAGGAAATCTCCTGATCTCGACTTTTGACCTCAAGTCGATTGAATCGATTCATCTAGGCGACAGCCTTGTGCGTGTTGAGTGAAGAAGCTCCGGCGCTGATCACGACATCAGCGCCGGAGCGGGGTGCCTAGAAGTTGTACTGGTCCACGTTCGCGGCGGTGAAGACAGTGGGCTCGCCGAGCAGAACGGTGGCGTTGGGGCCGACCTTGAATTCGCCCAGGGTGCCGGCCTTGAACGTCTGGCCTTCGGCACCGGTGATCTGGCCGGATGCGAGGGCCGCACCGGCGTAGGCGGCGAGGTAGCCCAGCTTTTCAACGTCCCACAGGGCGAAGGACTTCATGGTGCCGTTCTTCAGGAATTCCTTGAGCTGGCTCGGGAAGCCGAGGCCGGTCAACTGGACCTTGCCCTTGTATTCAGACCCGGACAGGTACTGGGCGGCAGCGGCAATACCAACCGTCGTGGGCGAGATGATGCCCTTCAACGTGGGGTGGGCCTGGAGAAGCGCCTGGACTTCCTGCTGGGACTTCTGGGCGTTGTCATCGCCGTAGGCGGTCGCGACGAGCTTGAGCTTGGCGTACTCGGGCTTCTGGAGTTCTTTCTTCATCAGCTCGATCCACGCGTTCTGGTTCGTGGCGTTCGCCGTGGCGGACAGAATGGCGATGTCCCCGCCGTCGGGACCGATGGCGTCGGAGATGAGCTTGATCTGGGTGGAGGCGATGCCTTCCGCGGTGGCCTGGTTGATGTAGATGTCGCGGCAGGAGGGGTCGGTGTCGGAGTCAAAGGTGACCACCTTCGCCCCGGCGCTGCGGGCCTCGTCCAGCGCCGAACAGATGGCCTTGGGATCGTTGGCCGAGGTTGCGATGACGTTGGACCCCTGCTGCGTGAGCGTGTTGATGTAGCTCACCTGGCTGGAGGCGCTGGCTTCGGACGGACCCACTTCGGAGAAGATGCCCTTGTACTCCCCGACCGCAGCCTTGCCGCCGCGGTCAGTGACGGTGAAGTAGGAGTTGTTCAGCTGCTTGGGCAGGAAGGCCACCTTCAGGCCTTCCTTGATCGGGGCATTCGGATCCGCCGCGGCGCTGGACGAGGCGGCTCCGCCGCCGTCAGTGCTGGAGGTGTTGGTGGTTCCACCGCAGGCGCTGAGCGCCAGCGCGAGTCCCGTGGCGGCGGCGATGTAGGCCGGCGCGAGGCGGCGGACTCCGGTCGTGGACATGAATTTCATAGTGATGCCTTTCAACTGAACGTCGTTGTTGCTGTGGTGTGGACGGTGGTCAGGTCGTTGAAGCTTTTTTGGGAGAGGGATCGGATCCAGGCGACGGCATTAGGGGCGACGACGGCGAGGATCAGGAGGCCGCCGGTGAGCATGGACAGGGTGTCCTCGGGGACGCTGGCCAGCTGGAGCGCGTTGCGCAGGATGGCGAGGAGCCCGACGCCGGCGATGACGCCCGGCAGGGTGCCTTTGCCGCCAAAGATGGACACGCCGCCGAGCAGTACGGCCGCGATGACGGACAGTTCCAGGCCCGTGGCGTTGTCACCGCGGGCGCTTCCGTAGCGCAGGGTCCACCACACGCCGACCAGCGCCGCGACGGTGCCCGAGATGACGAAGAGCCAGAACTTGGTCCGTGCGACCCCGATTCCTGAGAACCGGGCGGCGTCGACGCTGTATCCGATGGCGAAGAGGGAGCGGCCGAAGCCGGTGAAGTGCAGGGCGACACCGAAAATGATGACCAGGAGGATGACCGGCAGGATCCAGACGGGGATGCCTGTGGTGCCGATCTTCGCCTGCAGACCCGTGGTAATGGCCCGCGGGAAGCTGGTAACGGCCTGATCCCCCAGGACGACAAAGGCCAGCCCGCGGTACAACGCCAGGGTGCCGATGGTTACGGCCAGTGACGGCAGGCCGACTACGGAGACCAGGAATCCGTTGAGCGCCCCGGACACGGCGCCAAGGACAAGGCACAACGGAATGATCGTTTCCATGGGCATACCGGCGTTCCAGAGCGCTCCGAACACGCAGCTGACGAAGCCTGCGATGCTCGCAACGGACAGGTCGATCTCGCCGGTGATGATGATCAGCGTCATCGGCAGGGCCAGCAGCAGGACCGGGATCACGTCGATGAGGAGGAACCCGACGTTGCGGGACGTGGCGAAACCGCTGACGGTCATGGAGGCGACGATGATGCTGGCCACGAGGGCCAGAATGATGGCGGTGTCCCAGCTGCGCAGGAAGCCAACGCGGGGGGCGCGCCGGGCTTCTGCTGCCGGCGGTGCTGTATCAACCAGCATGTGAATCGTGTCCTCTCAGACGGCGCTCGGTGCGCAGGGCAAGGTATCGGTCCAGGACAATCGAGGCCAGGATCAGGACGCCGACCATGGCTCGCTGCCAGAACGGCGAGACTCCCAAGACCGGAAGAGCAGAGGTAATGGTGGTCAGGAGGACGGCTCCGAGGGCGGCCCCGTAGACCGTTCCGACACCCCCGGCGATGGCCACCCCGCCAACCACAGCCGCGGCGACCACGTTCAGTTCAAGGCCTTGACCGGCGGTCGCGTCCAGGTTGCCGTACTTGGCTGCATAGATCACTCCGCCGAGTCCGGCGAGGGCGCCGGAGATCAAGAAGGCGGAGAAGACCTTCCGCCCGACCCGGATGCCGTACAGGCGAGCGGCCTGGACGTCGGAACCGATGGCGTAGAACTCGCGTCCGGAGCGCAGGTTTTTCAGGTAGAGGCCGAAAGCCATGACGACCGCGAGGGCGATCAGGGCCAGATAGGGGAATCCCAGCAGGGCGCCAGCACCGAGGGCCAGGAAGTCTGCCGGGAGGTCAGACGGGTTAATCTGTTGCCCCTGGGCCCAGGCGAAGTCAACACCACGGAAGATATACAACGTACCCAGGGTGACCACCAGGGCCGGCACCTTGGCCACTGCGATCAGGGCTCCGTTGATGGCCCCCAGCACGGCGCCGATGGCGATGCCGATTACGAGCATTGCGATCACGGGAAGGTCCGGCAGCGCGATGAAGATTTTTCCCGTGGCGAAGGCCGTCAGGCCGAGGACTGATCCGACCGACAAGTCCACGTTCTTCGTCACGATCACGATCGCCTGGCCGACGGCGAGAATCACCAGGATCGAGGAGTTCAGCAGCAGGTCTTTGATGCTCTGACCACTCAGGAAAAGCGGGTTGGCTGCTACTGTGACGGCGATCAGAATGACCAGCGCCAGGAACACGCTGAATTCACGGGACCGGGTCAACGTTCCCAGCCATGCCATGGACGGCTGACGTTGCAGGGTTAGGGTGGTCACGCTGTTGTCTCCTTGGTTTTCGGGTCGACTCCCGTGGCGGCGGTCATAACGGATTCCTCCGTGGCGTCCTTGCGGCTAAGTTCTGCGGTGATCCGCCCCTCGTGCATCACCAGCACGCGGTCCGACATGCCCAGGATCTCGGGCAGCTCCGAGGAGATCATGAGGACGGCGAGGCCCGTGCCTGCGAGTTCGGAGATGAGCCGATGCACCTCTGACTTGGTGCCGACGTCGATTCCGCGGGTCGGTTCGTCGATGATCAGGATCTTTGGGCCGGTGGCCAGCCACTTGCCCAGGACGACCTTCTGCTGGTTACCGCCGGAGAGGGTCGAGATCGGGGACATCGGCGACCCTGCCTTAATCTGAAGTTTCTTGGCCCATTCCGAGGTGGCTTTGGCCTCGGCCCGGTTGGTGAGGAGACCGAAACGACTCAGTTTCCGCCGGAGCGTCAGCGTGAGGTTCCGGCTCACGTTCAGCTCCATGACGAGTCCCTGCTTGCGCCGGTCTTCCGGCACGAACGCGATCCCGGCGGCCATCGATGCCCTGGGGGACAAGGACTTGAGCGGCGCATCACGGATCAGCACTTCGCCCGAGTCGTATTTGTCGATGCCGAAGATGGCCCGCGCGACCTCGGAGCGCCCTGCGCCGACAAGGCCGCTGAGGCCGACGATTTCGCCTGCCTTCACGGTGAAGGAAATATCCGAGAAGACGCCCTTGCGGCTGAGCCCCTTCACTTCGAGGGCGGTGGGCCCGATCGTCGTCTCCTGCTTCGGGAACAAGGATGCGACGTCACGGCCGACCATCTGTCGGATCACGCCGTCGACCGTCAGCTCGGAGGCCGGGGCGGTTGCGACGTGCGCGCCGTCGCGCATTACGGTGATCCAGTCCGCCAGGGCAAAGACTTCCTCGAACCGGTGGGAGATGAACATTACCGCAGCCCCCTGGGCCTGCAGGGTCCGGGTGACGGCGAAGAGCCGGTCAACTTCGACGCCGCTGAGCGCCGCCGTCGGCTCGTCCATGATCAGGACGCGCGCGTCGAGCGAAATTGCCTTGGCGATTTCCACCACCTGCTGGTCTGCGATCGAGAGACCTTGCGCAGCCCGGTCGGGATCGATCTTGACCCCCAGTTGCTCAAAAAGCCCCAGGGCCTGCTGGCGCATCGCCTTCCGATCGATCCTGCGCAGGGAGCGCAGCGGCTGCCGACCCATAAAGATGTTCTCGGCGACGGTGAGGTCGGGGAACATGGTCGGTTCCTGGTAGATGACCGCAATCCCTGCTTCGCGGGCATGGAGCGGATCGCGGAACGAGACCTCCTCGCCATCTAGCAGAACCTGGCCGCGGTCCTGCTGGTGCAGTCCGGCGAGGGTCTTGACCAAGGTGGATTTGCCGGCACCGTTTTCTCCGACCAGCGCGGTGACCTGGCCCCGGTACAGGCTGAGGCCGGCGCCGCGCAGCGCGTGCACCGCACCGAAGGACTTGTGGATATCCCGCAGTTCCAGGAGCGGAACATCTGCCGCCTCGGCCCTGCGGGTGCTCCGAACCGTGGCGTCCCGTGCTTCGGCCATGTCCGTTACTCCTTTGTAATGAATCGATTCATTTGTGAACCTCCTCACACGTTAGAGCGTGTTTCCGTAGCGTGTCAAGAAGTAACCCGGAGGGCGGACAATGTGAAGGACGTAACATTAATGGAGCGCATTGATTCGATTCAGACGTGGGGAGGCGCAGGATGCCGAACGGGCCGGGTGCAAAGCTGAAGGATGTCGCCGCGCTTGCGGGGGTTTCCGTCGGCACTGTTTCGAACGTCCTTAACCGGCCGGAACAGGTGTCGCCGGACAAGAAAGGCCGAGTTCTGGCCGCCATCGACCAGCTGGGATTCGTGCGCAACGAATCGGCGCGGTCGCTGCGCTCCGGGTCTACCAGGAGCCTCGGGATGCTGGTGCTGGATGTCCGCAACCCCTTCTTCACCGATGTGGCCCTCGGTGCCGAAAACGTCGCCGAAGACCACAAGCACTCCCTGATCCTGGCCAACAGCGCCGAGGACATCGGGCGCGAGGTGGCATATCTGGACCTGTTCGAGCAGCAGCGGGTCCAGGGCGTTCTGATCACCCCCTTCGGCCAGGTGCTTCAACGGCTCGAAACCATGCGTTCCCGGGGCATCCCCTCGGTCCTCGTGGACCGGCTCGCCAGCACCGATCAATTCTGCTCGGTATCGGTGGACGACGTCGCCGGAGGCGCGACGGCCCTGACCCACCTCCTGAGCGTCGGCTCGGTGCGCCCGGCGTTCGTCGGCGGCCCGTTTACGCTCCAGCAGGTCGCGGACCGCTATCAGGGTGCCGCGGATGCGGCGGCACAGGCAGGGGTCCGCATTCAACTATTTGAAACCCCCGATCTGAAATTTGAGCGCGGGCGCCAGATGGGCGATCTCATCGGCAATCTCCAGCCTGCCAAACGGCCGGACGCCGTGTTTGCCGCCAACGACCAGCTTGCGCTCGGACTCCTGCAGTCCTTCGCCGCCAACGGCCTCCGGGTGCCAGAGGACATCGGCATCGTCGGCTTTGACGACATCGACTTCGCGTCCCAATCGAGCATTCCGCTCAGCTCCATTAGCCAGCCGAGGCATCTCATCGGCGAACGTGCCGCCGAGCTCCTTTTTGACGAAATCGACAATGCGGACGATCACGTCCACAGCCAGGTGGTGTTCACCCCGGAACTTGTGGCTCGGCAGAGTACGCGGCGCAACTAGCAGCCGGCCACCATTTCCACACCCCGGGGTCACGTGCGGGCTTCCTGCCGGTCCGCGACGGATGCCTGCACCCCGGTCCTCGGACCGGGGTGTTTTCATTTCAGCCCTGGTCCGGGGCCCGGTATCCCAGGGCGGCGCTGGCCGTCTTGCCCGCGGCGGCGACGATCGGCCCCAGCCTCGGGACGTCGTCGCTGCTGACCCGCTGGGTCGGAAAGCCGAGACCCAGGACCGCGGCGAGCTGGCCGTCATAGCGGAACACGGGCGCGCTGATCGACCCGACGTCGCTGTTGCGCTCCCCGAAGGCGGCGAAGAACCCCTGCTTGCGGGCGAGTTCGGCCTGCTCGTCCAGCTGCGTCCAGCTGACCGGGGTGGACGGCGTGAACCGGGTGAGGTCCGTGCCTTGCAGGGCTTCCCTGGCGCCGGGATCGAAGGCGAGGAAGATCTTCCCTGGCGCCCCGGCGTGGATCGGCATGACCTGGCCGACGAGGAAGGGTCGCATGACGACGTGACGGGTCTCCGCCACGGCCGCCACGGTGCGGAAGGCGCCGTCGCGCATGTACAGGCAGGCTGATTCACCGGTGGCGTCCCGGAGTTCTTGAAGGACCGGCCGGACCAGCCTGACTACATCCAGGCCCAGGGTGCCGGGGGCTGCCCACTGGACCATCCGCAGCCCGATCCTGTAGCGGTCGCCGTCGCGGTCCAGGAAACCTTCGCGGACCATGTTCTGGACCAGCCGCTGGCACGTACTGGCCGGCAATCCGGTGGTGCGCGCGATCTGCTGGAGAGTCGGCTCGGGCGCCTCGATGGAGAAGCAGTTGAGGATTTCGCTGACTTTGCGCAGCACAAGGATCGGAGTTGTCCCGGCACTCTGTTCTTTCGCCACCGTGCTGCCGCCTGCCACCTGCCACCGACTTTCTTCGTGAGTGTCCATCCTAGCCAGCCGGCTCCGGGCCGGGGCCAACACCGTTGACACATTCAGGTTAAACCCGCAGGATGGGTTTGCAAACCACAATGTGGGATGAGCTAAGGCCAGTCACGGGCACACGGATGAAGATCCGGATAGGGAGACGGAAGCGGCAATGACAGCACCTGAAACACACGGCGCCCACCGGGCGTCCGGAAACGGTGGGGGCAGCTCAAGGATCGGCCTGATCGTTCCCAGCTCCAACACGACGATGGAAACCGAACTCCCGGAGATGTTCCGCCGGCAGTCCGAGGCCACCGGGCACTCCTACACGTTCCACTCCGCCAGGGCGACGCTGAAGAGCGTGACCCCGGAAGAACTGGCGGCCATGGTCGCCAAGGCCGGCGAATGCGCCACCGCCGTATCCGACGCCGACGTCGACGTCATCGCCTACGCGTGCCTGGTGGCCGTCATGGCCCAGGGCCCGGGTGCGCACGGGGGCTCGGAGGAGGTGATCGCCGCGGCGGCCGCCGCGAACGGGCATCCCGCTCCCGTCACCAGCAGCGCCGGCGCGCTGGTTCGGACCCTGCAGGCAATGGGTGCGCGCAAAGTCGCCATGGTCACCCCGTATCTGCCCGAGCTGACCAAAATGGTCGCCGACTACATCGAGGGCGCAGGGATCGAGGTGCAGGACGTGATCGGCCTTGAGGTGGCGGATAACCTGGCGGTCGGCCGCCTGGACCCGGCCCGGCTGCCTTCCATCGCCGCGCGCCTGAACCACACCGGCACCGACGCCCTGATCCTGTCCGCCTGCGTCCAGATGCCTTCCCTGGCGGCAGTCCAGGAAGTGGAAGATGCACTCGGGATCCCAGTCGTCACGGCGGCCACGGCCACCACCTATGAGATTCTCCGGGCGCTCGGCCACGAGCCGGCCATTCCGGGGGCCGGACGACTTCTTTCCGGCCTGATGACCCCCATCGCCGCGGCTTAGTCGACAACAAACAAATCCAACGTGGGCACTACGCCCACGCGTCAAAACAATGGAGTGATGATGACAGTTCAGGAATTGACCCGTGCGCAGGCCGTGCGGCGCGCCACGATCGCAAGCGTAGTCGGGACCACGATCGAGTGGTACGACTTCTTCCTCTACGGCACGGCGGCGGCGCTGGTCTTCCCGCAACTGTTCTTTCCCGGGCAGAACGCCTTCGCCGGGGTCCTGGCCGCGTTCGCCACCCAGTTCGTCGGCTTTGTAGCGCGGCCTGTGGGCGCGGCCATCTTCGGGCATTTCGGTGACCGGATCGGGCGCAAGACGACGCTGATGGCGACGCTGTTCCTCATGGCTTTCGGTACCGTGCTCATCGGCCTGCTGCCGACTTATCAAAGCATCGGCATCGCTGCCCCGATCATTCTCGTCCTGCTGCGCATCATCCAGGGAATCGGCGTCGGCGGCGAATGGGGCGGCTCGGTCCTGCTGAGCATGGAGTGGGGCCGCCAGACGCGCCGCGGCCTCTCCGCCAGCTGGCCGCAGATGGGCGTGCCGATCGGGCTTGTCCTCTCCACCGGCGTCGTCCGCATCACGTCCGGAATCACGGGCCCGGAAGGGTTCGCCGCCTATGGCTGGAGGATTCCGTTCATCCTCAGCATCGTACTGATCGGCGTTGGTCTCTTCGTCCGGATGCGCGTCGTTGAAAGCCCGGAATTCGAGGCTGTCCGATCGGCCAACAAGGTGGTCAAGAACCCCCTGGTCGAGGTCTTCAAGCGCCAGCCCAAGCAGGTTCTGCTGACGGCACTGGTCCGCACCTCGGAGCAGGCGCCGTTCTACCTCTTCATCACCTTTGTGCTCACGTATGCAGTCAAACAGCTCAAGCTCAACAGCAACTCGATCCTGGACGACACCCTCATTGCCGCGGCACTGGGCTTGATCAGCATTCCGGTCTTCGGTCGGCTTTCGGACAGGTTCGGCCGACGCCGGGTCTACGGGATCGGCATTGTCCTGACCGCCGCCTTCGCCTTCCCCTACTTCGGCCTGCTCAACACCGGCAATGCGCTGCTGGTGGGACTCGCCGTCATCCTCAGCCTGATGCTCCACGACGTGCAGTACGGCCCGCAGGCGGCACTGATCGCTGAAAGTTTCGACGCCGACATCCGCTACACCGGGGCCGGTATGGGCTACCAGCTGGCAAGCGTCGTGGCTGGCGGCCCCGCCCCGCTCATCGCGGCCGCCCTGCTGCAGGCCACCGGCGACTCCACCTCCATCTCCATTTACATCATCATCTGCTGCGCCATCAGCATGCTCGCCTTGATTCTGCTGCCGAAAGTCTCAAAGTCGCTCGCTGTCCCAGCACCGGTACGTGTGGCGGGCCTGGTATGAGCGCCCACGGCACGGACGTGATCAATGACGCCGCCCCGGGCTGGAGCGCGCCGGAATGCGAGACTCCCGCCGAACAGGAGGCCGGACTGCCCGCCGCGACCGGTCACGGCACGGCGCTGGGCGACCTGCTCGTGCTGGACCTCACCCGTATCCTCTCCGGCCCCTTTGCCACCATGACGTTGGCCGATCTCGGTGCCGACGTCATCAAGATTGAACAGCCCGGAACCGGCGACGACACGAGGCAGTGGGGCCCGCCGTTCCAAGGCGACGAGGCCGCATATTTCCTCGCGGTCAACCGGAACAAGCGCAGCCTCGCTGTAGATCTCAAGTCGCCGGAGGGCCTGAAAATCGTCCAGGAACTTGCCCGCCGGGCCGACGTCGTGGTCGAGAACTTCAGGCCGGGAACAGCCGCGCGCCTTGGCCTGGGCTATGACGACCTGTCGCGTGAGAACCCCGGGCTCGTCTACGCCTCCATCAGCGGATACGGACAGACCGGCCCCGAGGCCGGCCGTGCCGGGTACGACGCCATCGCCCAGGCGCGCAGCGGCATCATGAGCGTCACCGGCGAAACCGACGGACCCCCGGTCCGGGTGGGCGTCAGCAGCGCCGATCTGGTGGCCGGCATGTGGGCCACCATCGGCATCCTCGCGGCCCTTCATGAGAAGCAGCGGACCGGGGCGGGCCAATGGGTGGACATCAGCCTGCTGGACGGCTCCGTGTCCTGGCTGACCTACGTGTCGAGCGGGTACTTCGCCAGCGGGGACATCCCCAAACGCTACGGATCGGCCCACCCGACCATCGCCCCGTACCAGGCTTTCCCCACCGCGGACGGATTCGTCATGGTCGCCGTCGGAAATGACGGCCTCTGGCGCAAGTATGCCGCCGCCGTCGGCCGCAGTGACTTGGCCGCGGACGAGCGGTTTGCCACGAACCCGGCCCGGGTTGCCCAGCGGGAGACGCTGATTCCGCTGCTCGAAGACATCATGCGGGGCCGGACCACCGCTGACTGGGTGGCTGCCCTGGATGCGGCAGGAGTCCCGGTGGGACCGATCCAGACCGTGGACCAGGCCTTGCGAGATCCGCAGGTTCTGGCTCGCGACATGGTGTCCGAGCTCGTGCACCCCACTGCGGGCCCCATGAAAGTGGTGGGCTGCCCGGTCCGGCTGATGAGGACGCCCCCGTCCGTCCGTACGGCCCCGCCTCTGCTGGGCCAGGACACCGATGAGGTTCTTGCGGGGCTGGGCTTGAACGCGGACCAGATCCAGTCGCTGCACCTGAGCAAGGCGGTCCAATGACGGCCGCCGCCGAGCATGACCTTGAACTTCCGCTCACGGACGCGGCCAGCCGGGTCGCCGTCCTGGAGGTGGGCACCGGTGAACGATTCAATGCGCTCAGCTCCCCCCAGTGGCGTGCGCTTGAAATCTCCGCGCGCAAGCTGGCGACCGATCCCTCCGTCCGGGCGGTGGTGATACGCGGCACCGGCGGGACGTTCTGCTCGGGTTCGGACCTGCGGGAGTGGCAGGACGCCACCGGCGCCGACGTTTCCGACGCCTTCTCCGCCATCGAGGGGGCGCTGCAGGCTATCGAGTCCATCCCCGTTCCCACGGTGGCCCTAGTGCAAGGCATCGCCACCGGCGCCGGCTGCCAGCTGGCGCTCGCCTGCGATCTTCAGGTCCTGGAATCATCGGCGCAGATCGGCATGCCGATCGCGAGGCTGGGCATGCTCATTCCGCCGACCTTCGCCAACCGGATGTCCTTGCGGATCGGTCCGTCCCGGACCAAGGACCTCCTCTACGGCGGAAGACTGCTGACCGCCACGGGGGCGCTCACCATCGGCCTGGTGAGCACGGTGGTGCCCGCCGGAGCCGCTCGCGGGGAAGTGGCCGAGCTGACCGGGCGGTGGAGTGCGATGTCGCAGGCATCCCTGCGGGCGTCCAAGGCTGCGGTAAACGAGGGACTTGCCCCGCTGGAGAGTCCGGCCCGCGCCTTGCCGCAGGGCCCCGCGTCCGACGGCGCGGAGTTCTTCCTCCGGGTCAACCACTTCCTCCGCCGCAAACGTGGGCCTGCTGTGTCCCGTTGACCGCGGCCCCGGGCGCGCTCCGGTATTTCCGGGAGTAGATCAGGACAGTCAACCTTCGGACCTCCGGGGCGCATTTTTTCTCCGGGCTTTGGCGACTGCCCCGATGGGCCTACACACACCGAAGCCCCGGATGTAATCTTGCTAAATCCCGGCATGGTTGAACGCGGTCACCGACCGCCGCGGTAACGGCCAACGACGAGCAAAGGCACGCGAATGGGGTCTGAATTAAGTGCTGACGAGCAAGTAGCCCTGGACGTATATCTCCAGGAAATGGTCCTGGAGAGTCCAGACGTCAAAGCATTCCTCACCGATCTCGCTTCGCTGGCCGCCGCAAGCATCGCCGACGTCGATCCCGAGATGCTCTGCGGGGTCACGGTGATCAGACGCAAGAAGCCTGTAACGGTGGCCGGAAACAACGACACCGCTTATCGCTTTGACCAACTCCAAAACAGCTTCGGCGACGGGCCATGCTTGACTGCCATGCGCGAGATGAAAAGCCTTCTGGTTCCCGACCTCCATCGGGAACCACGGTGGCCGGACTTCATCCAGGCCCTCTCGGATCAGGGAATCAGCTCCGTGCTAGGGGTTCCGCTCCTGATCGAGGGCGAAACCCGCGCCTCCTTGAACTTCTACGCCAGCCGAGCCCAGGCCTTTACCCACGCTGACGTCGAAAGAGCCGAATCCTTTGCCGCACACGCCTCCAAATCGCTGCGCCTCAGCCTCAAAATTGCACACTACAGCGAGGCCAGGGACGATCTCGCCGCAGCAATGGAGTCCCGCACCATCATCGATCTCGCATTGGGCGCGGTCATGGCCCAGAACCGATGCAGCCAAGATGAGGCCCGGCGAATCCTCACCGCAGCCTCCAACCACCGCAACGAGAAGCTCCGCGACATCGCCGCCGCAGTCATCGCTTCGATATCCGACTCTGCGGTCAGCACCAACTTCGACATTCATTGAGATGGCGCTGTCATACGTCTCCATCGAGGACAAAGCGGAGTCGCTCGAGCCCCGGTCAGAAATCTGCCGCAACCAAATAGTGAGATAAGTCGCACAAATCTTTTATTGGCGCTGCAGATGCAAGTAACCTGCTTGCAGGTCAGGAAACGGCCTCTTCGTGCTACGTGGAGGACCCCTTTTCCTATGACCACCAAGCTGAACGTCACCGTCGCCGTCGACCTGGACGTCACCGCCGTGACCGTCCGCCCGGCAGGCAGGCTTACCACCGACAACGTCCGCGGCATACTCGCCGTGGTGCACCGGGCCGAACGAACCCTTCCGGGGTTCTCCATCCAGCTCGACCTGAACCACGCGCGCACGAATTCGTCCGACGCGCTGCGCGCATTGGGACAATCCGGCGCCACAATTGTCCGCGAACTTCCCGTCCGCGTCCCTCACGGCCCGGACCCGGCCGTGAGAGTCGCGGCATGAGCGGCCAGGAATTGCCCGAGAGCACCGGCCGGAAATTCCACCGATTCGCAAGATGGTCCCTCGTCCCGGACGCGGACCTGCTAGGGCTGCGCCAGGCCCTGCTACGCATTCAAGGATCCGGCGCGGAAGCCGCCCCCGGCGAGCTCCTCAAGCTCGTGGAGCAGGAAGTCCTGCGCCGCGGGCTGCCGCCGGATCAACTTCCGTGGCCCGTCGCGCTCACGTAGGAACTTGCGGATATGGCCCACACAGTATTGGGGGTGGGCCATATCCGCATCCCCCAGCGGGAGGCGGGCAGCGCCCCTGTCCGCCGGCTCGGCACCGCGCCGTAACTCAGTACCGTGCCGTAATCCAGCACCGCGCGTTAACTCAGCACCGTGCGTTAATCGATTGAGTCGACGAAATTATCCAATTAGCATCGGACCAACGCCCCGGTGCCTGCCCCCCAAGGGCACCGGGGCGTCCCATTTCCCCCGCGCGAAGTTGCCGGGGTTACGCCGTCGCGGCGCCCAGCTACGGCTTGAGGATGACCTTGATGCAGCCGTCTTCCTTTTTCTGGAAGATCTCGTAGGCGGCCGCGGCGCCGTCGAGGTCGACCTCGTGGGTCTTCAGGTCCATGACGCCGAGCGGATCGGCCGGATCTTCCACGATCGGAAGCAGCTCGTCCGTCCACCGGCGGACGTTGCACTGGCCCATCCGGAGTTGGATCTGCTTGTCGAACATGGTGAGCAGCGGCATGGGGCTCGCGGTGCCGCCGTAGACTCCGCTGAGCGAGATGGTGCCGCCGCGGCGCACGGCGTCGATCGCTGCGTGGAGGACGGTCATGCGGTCTACGCCGGCAGTCTCCATGGCCTTCTTCGCCAGGGCATCGGGCAAGAGCCCCACCGCGTTCTGTGCGAAAGCGCCGACAGGCGAATTGTGCGCTTCCATGCCGACTGCGTCAACGACCGCGTCAGGGCCCCTTCCGTCGGTCAGATCTCGAAGCTGGTCACCGATGTCCTTGGTGAAGTCGACCGTTTCCACTCCGTGCCGCTCCGCCATGCGGCGGCGTTCCGGAACCGGTTCGACGGCGATGACCCGCTGGCCAAGATGGCGGCCGACCCGGCTCGCGAACTGCCCCACCGGGCCGAGCCCGAAGACGGCCAGGGTGCCGCCGGCGGGGACGTCGGCGTATTTAACCCCCTGCCAGGCTGTGGGAAGAATATCGGAGAGGTAGAGGTACCGCTCATCGGGCAGTTCTTGGCCGACCTTGATCGGCCCGTAGTCGGCGTAGGGCACACGCAGGTATTCCGCCTGCCCGCCGGGGACCGAGCCGTAGAGCTCGGAGAACCCGAACAGGCTCGCCCCGCTATTGTGGGCGTGGACCTGGGTGGTTTCGCACTGGGACTGCAGACCTTGCTTGCACATCCAGCAATGGCCGCAGGAGATGTTGAAGGGGATGACCACCCTGTCGCCCGGCTTGAGGTTCTTGACTTCGGGGCCGACCTCCTCGACGACCCCCATGGGTTCGTGTCCCAGAATGTCACCGGCCTTCATGTACGGCCCGAGGACCTCGTACAGGTGGAGGTCCGAGCCGCAGATCGCCGATGACGTGATCCTGACAATAGCGTCCGTCCCATCCTGAATGACCGGATCCGGAACGATCTCCACGCTAACCGACCGCTTTCCCTGCCAGGTAAGTGCCCTCATGTTCGCTCCTTCAATCTCCGAAATTAGTAAGCATACTGAGTAACCGATTGTTCCCTTTTTTCTTCTGAATGGGAAGACGGCCTGGGTAGACGTCATGGAGCGACGGACGGGGGGCATCCTGGGACTGAAAAGGACTGTACTGCTGCACAACGAGAAGTGAGCGCATCATTCATCTGACCATTGAGCCATGGGGCCTTCCACGGTTAGCTGGATCACATCAAGTTGTCCCCGTGACCTCAGGAATCCTCATGACCTTGCAGAAGACCCGGCTCTCCAGCCGCCCCGCCCACTGGGACGAGGTCGAAATCGGCGACGCCGTCCACCTCCGCCGGGACGGACGCGTTGAGTATGAGGGCCGCGTGGATAACCGCACCGCCGACGGCGCCGTCGTATGGGTGGTGGCCGAGGGCGGGCGCCGGCAGCTTTTCCATGTGGCCGACGGCTTCGAACTGCGCGTCGCGGATCCCGAAGGAGCCCTCCATGCTGGCAACTGAACGCCGGGTAGCCACTGTGCGGCTGACGGACTCCCCCGCCGGCGCTGCCGCTGGGACGGACATCTGGGCCGTGGGCAACGGTTCCTGCCCCGATGACTGCCACTATTGCTCGGGTCCCGAGACCGACTAGCGGCAACGCCCGTCTGCCGGTGGGCCGTTAATCCCCGGCTCATGCCCGGCTCGTCCAGGGCGGCTTAAGCCCGCGGCGCCCGGTAAAATTTTGCGGAGACACTGCAAACAGCGATCTGCGCTCCGAGACCTGCCGGGAGGAATCCGTGCGACCACACCACGCCCGGGTTCCTTTCCATTCCCTCCGTGCGGCCATGTTCGCAACCGTCGCGGTAGCGCTGGCCGCCTGCGCCCATGTCCTGTCCGGCGGGCAGCTTCCCGGCTCCGGCATCCTCGTGGCGGTCCTGGCCCTGACCGGGCTGGCATGCACCGCCGCCACCCGGCTGCGCCTGCGGTTCCCGGCCGTTGCGGTCCTGCTCGGCGCCGGCCAACTGGCCCTGCACGAGGCCTTCACCGCATTCGGCGGAACCGCTTCCGGGGCGCCCGTCGCCGGCCCGCACCGGCACGGACTGGCCGCCTTCCCCCACGGACCGCTCACGCACCTGCAGCACCATGAGCCGGACTCCCCGCTTGCCGTGCTGATGCTGACCGGTCACGCGCTGGCCACGCTGGCCTGCGCGCTGCTCCTGGCCAAAGGTGAGGACGCCCTGTGGGCCCTCGCCGCCTGGCTCCGGCCGCTCATCCAGCTCCCCTCTCCGGCGACGCCCGCCGCCGTCGCCGCGCCGGCGGCGGCCGGCTGGCCGGCGGATCCCGCCCCGCGCCCATGGCGGAACCTTCGGCCCGATTCCCGCCGCGGCCCGCCTGCCGCCGTCGTACTTATCTGACATCCCACTCCGGACGCGGCCGCACCCTGTCCTGGTCTGATCTACGCCCGGCCGCCCGGGCCGACCGGCCCGCTTTCCGCTGTCTGGGCCTGCCCGGCAGAAGCCGCCGCGTCCACCCCACTTTCGCGCTGCACTGGGTGCTGCGCGTACGCCCTGCGGGACACCCTGGTGCTCTCGGTGAAGCTGCCCGATACCGCCGGGAAGACCCTCTACTTCCCCACCCTGCAGACGTGCCAGCAGGGCCAGACGGACTGGTCCCAGATCCCGAAGGAGGGACAAGATGAGGAGTCTCTGAAGAGCCCGGCGCCGTCGGTGACTGTCACCGAGGCTGAGGCGGGCGGGGACGGCCACACTGCCCATGCGGCCGGCACCGAGTCTTCCGCGACCGAGTCTTCCGCGGCCGGGGCGCAGGCGGCGTCCGGGGACGACGGCGGGGCGCAGGCCCGGAGCTGGGGTGCGCTGGCGGCCGGCCTCGGGGGGCTGGCCCTCGGCGGGGCCGCGTTCGTCCGAGGGCGCGCAAAGAACGGCAATGCGGCGGCCCGGGAGTAGCCCGCATCGCGGTTGACCTTGGTTGATGCCCGGAAATTACAATCCGGGCATCAATCGGGTTCCGCCGCCGTGGCGTCGTTGACTAAGCCAGCGGCGGGCATGATGGTTGAGCCATGAGGTCTCAGCGAATCAAGCACGCACTGGTTCTGACAACGGCTGCCGCGGCGGCCCTCCTGCTCAGCGGCTGCGGGGGCAGTACGACGCAGAGCAACGTGGCCGCGTCCCCGCCTTCCCCTTCCGCCAGCCCAGCCAGCTTGCCGGCAGCCTCCAGCTCGCCAGCAGCCTCCGCATCCGCGACCAAATCGACGGCCGCGGCGCATCCGGCCACATCCGGACCCGTGCCGTGCAAGGCAGCGGGCCTGACCGCAACCACGGACGCCACCGGCGGCGGCGCGGCGGGCAGCGTCTACATGAAGCTGATCCTGACCAACTCCGGCACCGAGCCGTGCCTGCTCAAGGGCTATGCGGGTGTCTCCCTCACAACCGGGCCCAACGGGGAGCCGATCGGCGCCGCCGCCACCCGTGACGACTCCACCCCGGCCGTCGATGTCCTGCTCGCCCCGGGCAAAGCCGGCGTCGCAACCCTGCGCTACACCCAGGCCGCGAACTACCCCGCCTGCACCCGGAAGCCTGCCGCCGGATTCCGGGTCTACCCGCCCAACGACACCGCTTCCTTGTTCCTCGCGCAGCAGCGGGATGCCTGCAGCAATACGGACATCAAGCTGCTGACCATCGGAACCTTCCAGCCTCAGTAGCGCCCGGCCCGGGGGTCCCGCTCCGCCCGCGCCCCTGTCTGCTGTGGCGCGCCGGGAACGCCGGGCCCGGACGGGTCTGCGGCGCTGCGCCCCTCATCCTGCCCGCGATCGTGGGCGTCTAAGAGTGTCCGTGGGGTAGGGCATGATGGAGGAATGAAGGGGCACGAGCTCGCTGCCGGCGCACAGCCGTCCGACGCCATGGGCCGGTTCAGCCGGCCGACCCGGGACTGGTTCCTGGGCGCTTTCTCCGCGCCCACCCCGGCCCAGAACGGCGCCTGGAATGCCATCTCCTCCGGCTCGCACGCTCTCGTCGTGGCCCCCACCGGCTCCGGCAAGACCCTCGCCGCGTTCCTCTGGGCGCTGGACCGGCTGCTCATCTCCGCCCCCGCCGAGCCCGAGCCCCTCCCCGGCGTGGACACCGCCGCCACGGGCGGGCGCCGGACAGCAGCGAAGGGTAAGGCGCCCCGGCGGAAGACCCGGGTGCTGTACATTTCCCCGCTCAAGGCCCTCGGCGTCGACGTCGAACGCAACCTCCGCGCGCCGCTGATCGGCATCACCCAGACCGCCAAGCGGCTGGACCTTCCCGCGCCGCTCATTACCGTCGGCGTCCGGTCCGGGGACACGACGGCGGCTGACCGCCGCTCGCTGCTTAGCCACCCGCCCGACATCCTCATCACCACCCCGGAATCCCTCTTCCTGATGCTGACATCCAAGGCGCGCGAAACCCTCAGCGAGGTGGACACGATCATTGTCGACGAGGTCCACGCCGTCGCCGGGACCAAACGCGGCGCGCATCTGGCGGTGTCGCTGGAGCGGCTGGACGCGCTGCTGCCCAAGCCCGCCCAGCGGATCGGGCTGTCCGCCACCGTGGAGCCCAAGGAGCTGGTGGCGCAGTTCCTCGCCGGTTCGGCACCGGTGGACATTGTGGCCCCTCCGTCGCGGAAGAACTGGGACCTGACCGTTTCTGTCCCCGTGGAGGACATGTCCGATCTTCAGGGCGCGGCGGGAGCCTTCGATTCCGGGCCGGCCTCAGGGCTGCAGCCGCACGCGTCCATCTGGCCCCATGTGGAGGAGAAGATCGTTGACCTGGTGCTGGCCAACCAGTCCACCATCGTCTTCGCGAACTCCCGCCGGCTCGCCGAACGGCTGACCGCCCGGCTCAACGAGATCTACGCCGAACGCCAGCTCATGGCTGCAGGGGGTGACTGGACCGAGTTTGGCGCCGGGGCCCCGGATTTCGACGCCGTGCCGGCTGCGGCACCGGCCGCAGCATCGGATGCAGTGCCGGATGCAGTGCCGAATCCGGCGCCATCCGGTGCCGCCCGTCCCGCCCGTGCCGCCGGGCAGCCGACGTCGACCGCGACTCCGGCGCACATGATGGCCCAGGCCGGCAGCACCGCCGGCGCCGATCCCGTGCTGGCCCGCGCCCACCACGGCTCCGTGTCCAAGGACCAGCGAGCCTTGATCGAGGACGACCTCAAATCCGGCCGGCTGCGCTGCGTGGTGGCCACGTCCTCCCTCGAGCTGGGCATCGACATGGGGGCCGTGGACCTCGTGGTCCAGGTCGAGTCGCCGCCCTCGGTGGCCAGCGGCCTGCAGCGGGTGGGCCGCGCCGGCCACCAGGTCGGGGAAATCTCCCAGGGTGTCCTGTTCCCGAAGCACCGGGCCGATCTGGTTCATACGGCCATCACGGTGGAACGGATGCTTGACGGCAAGATCGAGCGGCTCAGCGTGCCGGCCAACCCGCTGGACATCCTGGCCCAGCAGACTGTCGCCGCCACCGCCCTGGGGGCCATCGACGTGGAGGAATGGTTCACCACCGTCCGGCGGTCCGCGCCCTTCGCCTCGCTCCCCCGCTCAGCGTTCGAGGCCACCCTGGACCTGCTGGCCGGACGCTACCCCTCCGACGAATTCGCGGAACTGCGGCCCCGGGTGATCTGGGACCGCAACGCCGGCACCATCGAGGGCCGTCCCGGCGCCCAGCGGCTCGCCGTCACCTCGGGCGGCACCATCCCGGACCGCGGGATGTTCGGCGTGTACATCATCGGCAGCGAGGTAGAGGGCACCGGCGGGGGCGGCTCCTCCGGCGGGGCCGGCGCGGACGGCAGGGCGGCCAGCCCGGCCACCGCGGCCGCCAAGGGCGGGCGCCGGGTGGGCGAGCTCGACGAGGAAATGGTCTATGAATCCCGGGTCGGCGACATTTTCGCGCTCGGCGCCACCAGCTGGAAGATCGAGGACATCACGCACGACCGCGTCCTGGTCTCGCCCGCGTTCGGCCAGCCCGGCAAGCTCCCGTTCTGGAGAGGCGATTCACTCGGTCGGCCCGTGGATTTGGGCCGAGCCCTCGGCGCGTTCATGCGCGAACTGGCCGCGTCCGACGTCGGACCGGCCACCGAGCGCTGCAAGGCCAGCGGGCTGGACGATTACGCAGCCAACAACCTGATCCAGTACCTCGCCGAGCAGCGGCTCGCGACCGAGGTGGTCCCCAGCGACACCACCCTCGTGGTGGAACGCTTCCACGACGAGCTCGGCGACTGGCGCGTGGTGCTGCACAGCCCCTTCGGCATGCCGGTGCACGCGCCGTGGGCCCTGGCCGTGGGCCAGCGGCTGCAGCAGCGCTACGGGATGGACGGCTCGGCCATGGCCGCCGACGACGGCATCGTGCTGCGGGTCCCCATGATGGAAGACGAGCCGCCGGGCGCCGAATTGTTCCTGTTCGACCCGGAGGAATTGGAGCAGATCGTGACGGCGGAGGTCGGCGGCAGCGCCCTCTTCGCGTCCCGCTTCCGTGAATGCGCCGCGCGGGCCCTGCTGCTGCCGCGGCAGAACCCCGGCAAGCGCCAGCCCTTGTGGCAGCAGCGGCAGCGCTCGGCGCAGCTGCTCGATGTTGCCCGGAAGTACCCGACGTTCCCGATCGTCCTGGAGACGGTCCGCGAGTGCCTGCAGGATGTCTATGACCTCCCGGCGCTGAAGGACATTGCCGCCTCGGTGGAACGACGCGAGCTCAGGATCGTCCAGACCACCACCCAGCAGCCCTCACCGTTCGCGAAGTCATTGCTGTTTGGCTATGTGGCCCAGTTCCTCTACGAAGGCGACTCTCCGCTGGCGGAGCGCCGGGCCGCTGCCCTGGCCCTTGATTCCACCCTGCTCAATGAGCTCCTGGGCCGGGTGGAGCTGCGCGAACTGCTCGATGCGAAGGTCATCGACGCCACCGAGCGCGAACTGCAGCGCCTGGCACCGGACCGCAAGGTGCGCGGCATGGAGGGCGTCGCGGACCTCCTGCGGCTCCTGGGTCCGCTCACGCCGGAGGACGTCGCTGCCCGGCTGGAGCCGGTGGCGACCGCGGCGCAGCGTGAGTCCGCCGAAGCCGCCGCTGCTGAACCCGTCGAGGCCGTGGCCGCTGCCGTCGAAGCCCCGGCGGCGAACGCTGTCTCCCAGGCGACGGACGCCGACGCCGCCGCCCACCTCGCCGCCCTGCTGCGGGCCAACCGGGCCATCAAGGTCAACATCGGCGGTTCCGAGCGCTTTGCGGCGGTCGAGGACGCCGCCCGGCTCCGGGATGCCCTCGGCGTGCCGTTGCCTATGGGCGTGCCGCTGGCCTTTATCGAGCCGGTCGCGGATCCGCTCGGTGACCTCGTCTCGCGCTACGCCCGCACGCACGGTCCCTTCACCGCCGCGGAGGCCGCGGCGCGGCTGGGACTCGGCGTCGCCGTCGTCGGCACCGCGCTGAAGCGGCTGGCCGCGGACGGCCGCGTGGTGGAGGGCGAGTTCCGGCCGCACGCCTCGCCACCGGCAGCCACGACGGCCAGTACGGCGGCCGACGAAACTGCCGGCGAGACTGCCGGCGTCGAGGAATCCGGCGCCGCGGCCGCCCTGCCCGTAACTCCGCCTGCCGTTCTGCCGCCCCTTTTGCCTTCGGCCGCCGTGAGCGAATGGTGCGACGCCGAGGTGCTCCGCAAACTGCGCCGTCGTTCGCTCGCAGCGCTCCGCGCCGAAGTGGAACCCGTGGACGCTTCCGCCTACGGCCGGTTCCTGCCCGCCTGGCAGAACGTGCGAACGCCCGGCGGCCGCGGGCAGTCCGCGCTGCGCGGCCTGGACGGCATCGTCACGGCCATCGACCAGCTCTCCGGCGTGCCCATTCCGGCTTCCGCCTGGGAGCCGCTGGTCCTGGCCAGCCGGGTTTCCAATTACCAGCCGGCCATGCTGGACGAGCTCATGGCCGCCGGTGAAGTCCTCTGGTCCGGCGCCGGGTCGCTGCCCGGCAACGACGGCTGGGTCAGCCTCCATCTGGCCGATTCCGCCGAGCTGACCCTGAGCCCCGCCATCGACTTCGAGCCCGGCGACGCGCAGCGGCGGCTCCTTGAACACCTGCAGAACAACGGCGGCGGCTACTTCTTCCGGCAACTGACCGAGGTTGCCGGCGGGATGGACTCCGTGCTGAGCGACCAGGACGTGGTGGCCGCGCTGTGGGATCTCGCCTGGGCGGGCCGGATCACCGGTGACACCTTTGCCCCCGTCAGGGCCCTGATCGCCGGCGGCCACACCGCGCACCGGCAGGTAGGGCGCGCCCCGCGGGCCCGGGCGCCGCGGCTGAGCCGGCTCGGCCGCGCGCACGGCACGGGCCTGCTTGGCTCTCCCGGCCTCACCGGCGGCCGGTACGGCTCCGTGACCGGCACCGCGCCGGCGCCCCCGCTTGCCGCGGGCCGCTGGTCCGCGCTGCCGTCCCCGGAACTCGATGCCACCATCCATGCCCGGGCCACCGCGGAGCTCCTCCTGGACCGCTACGGCGTGGTCACCCGCGGCTCCGTCATGGCGGAGAACATCCTCGGCGGCTTCGGCCTCATGTACAAGGTGCTGGCACGGCTCGAGGAGGCCGGACGCTGCCGCCGCGGCTACTTCATTGAGCACCTCGGCGCGGCGCAGTTCGCCGTGCCGGCCACGGTGGACCGGCTGCGGTCCTACGTCGAGGACGCCCAGCTGAACAAGCCCGAGCCGGTTGCGCTGGCCCTCGCCGCGACCGACCCCGCCAACCCCTACGGCGCGGCGCTGCCCTGGCCGGCGCTGAACGTCGACGCCGGCACGGGCCACCGCCCGGGCCGGAAAGCCGGCGCCCTCGTGGTGCTGGTCGACGGCGCACTGGTGTTGTATGTGGAACGCGGCGGCAAGACCCTCCTGGCGTTTAGCGACGACACCGATGTCCTGGCCGCGGCCGGTGCGGCCCTGGTGGGCGTGGTGACCCGAGGCGCGGTGGACAAGCTGATCATGGAAAAGGTCAACGGCCACGGCATCCTGGACACCCCGGTGGCCGCCGCCCTCGCCCGGGCCGGGGCCTACTCCACTCCGAAGGGATTGAGGATCCGTGCCTGAGGGTGATTCCGTCTTCCGCGCCGCGGCGCAGCTGCATGCCGCACTGGCCGGGAAGGAGCTGGTCTCGTCCGATTTCCGGGTCCCTCGATTTGCCACGCTGAGGCTCGGCGGCTGGACCGTGGACGAGGTGGTGCCGCGCGGCAAGCACCTGTTGATGCGCGTGCATGGCCCGACGCCGAAGGACCGGCTGACCATCCACTCGCACCTGAAGATGGAGGGCAGCTGGCAGGTCTATCCGGCCGGCGGACGGTGGCGAAAGCCCGGTTTCACGGCCCGCTGCGTGCTGCGCACGGCCACGGCCGACGCCGTCGGATTCTCCCTCGGCATTCTTGAGGTGGTCCGCACCGATCAGGAAGACGCGATCGTGGGGCATCTGGGCCCGGATCTGCTGGGCCGGGACTGGGACCCGGCCGAGGCCGAGCGCCGCCTGCTCGCCGCCCCGGACGTTCCCATCGGCGTCGCCCTGCTGGACCAGAGCAAGCTCGCCGGGATCGGCAACATCTACCGGTGCGAGGCCTGCTTCCTCGCGGGCGTCCATCCCGCGTCGCCCGTTTCCGCCGTGCCCGATCTTGCCGCCCTGATCGCCGACGCCCAGGTCCTGCTCTCGGCCAACCTCGGGCCGGGCCGCCGGACCACCGTGCTGAACGCGCGCGGCGTCCCGGTCGGCCGCGCCGCCGGCCGCCCCGGGTACTGGGTCTACCGGCGCGAGCACCAGCCCTGCCTCAAGTGCGGCACCCCCATCCGGCACGGAGTCCTGGGCAAGGACACCGGCGCCGGCACCTTCACCGAGGAACGGGACATCTACTTTTGCCCGAAATGCCAGCCAGCCCTCTAGGGTGCCGCGACGGCCGGATCGTCCGCGGCCACCGGGAGTTCGGCCCGCTTCACTTCAGGAACGGTGAACCGCGGCAGGAGCAACTGCACCAGCGGGCCGATCGCAAGGGCGTACAGCACGGTGCCGACGCCCACCGATCCGCCCAGCAGCCAGCCGGCACCGAGAACCGCCACTTCGATGCCGGTCCGGGACGCCCGCACGGACCAGCCCGTGCGCCGGGCCAGGCCCGTCATGAGGCCGTCCCTGGGGCCGGGGCCCAGGCGGGCGCCGATGTAACAGGCCGAGGCGATGCCGTTAAGCAGGACGGCTCCGATGAGCATGCCGATCTGACCGCCCAGGTTTGAGAACTGAGGGATCAGGGCCAGACCGACGTCGGCGAAGACGCCCACCAGCACAGCGTTGGCCAGCGTGCCGACGCCGGGCCACTGGCGCAGCGGAATCCAGAGGAGCAGCACCAGGAAGCTGACAATCACCACGACCGTGCCGATGCTCAGACCGGTCTTGGTGGCGAGCCCCTGGTGGAAAACGTCCCAGGGGTCCAGCCCGAGCCCCGCCCGGATGAACATGGCGAGGGAAACGCCGTACATGGCGAGGCCGATCAGGAGCTGAAGGAGTCTACGGGTCAACATGGTCTCCATCCTCCACGAAAACTGGCCTTGTAATCCATAGCCAGTTTGAAATACTGGCTACATGCCGATTTCTCTCACTCCCGGGTCTCTGGCCCGCCTGCTGGGCCAGTGGAACGTTGGCGCCGCTCCGGCCTACCGCGAACTGGCCGACGTCGTCCGCCTGCTCATCCTCGACGGCCGCATCGCCCTGGACGTCGCCCTGCCGAGCGAGCGTTCGCTGGCCGCAACCCTTGGCATCAGCCGCACGACGGTGACCGCGGCCTACGCCCTACTGCGAGAGCAGGGCTTCCTCAGCAGCGGCCAGGGCAGCCGGAGCCGCAGCTGCATCCCGAGCCAGGGGCCGGCGCACGCCGCGAACGGCGATGGCACCCTGACGTTGAGCGGCGCTCCCGGGCTGGCCGTGCCCGACGGGATCCTGGACCTGGCCTACGCTTCCCTGCCCGCCAGCGGCGAAGTGGTGCACCGGGCGTTTGCCGCGGCACTGACGGAGCTGCCCGCGCTGCTGCCCGGCTTTGGCTACGACGCCCTGGGCGTCGGCCCGCTCCGCGAAGCCATCGCCGCACGGTACACCGCGGACGGGGTGCCCACGACGGCGGCCCAGATCCTGGTCACCTCGGGCGCACAGCATGCCCTGAACATTGTGCTCCGCACCCTGGCCGGCCGGTCGGGCACCAAGGTGCTCGTCGAACACCCCAGCTACCCCAATGCCCTCGACGCGATCCGGGCAGCGGGCTGCCGGCCGGTCCCGGTGGCCATGCCCGCCGCGGGCCGCCACGGCACTGGCCTCCACCGCGCTGGCGGCTGGGACTTCGAGGCCATGGAGGCGGCACTCCTGCAGCAGCGGCCCGCGATGGCCTACGTAGTGCCGGACTTCCACAACCCCACCGGGCGGCTGATGCCCGATGCGCAGCGGCGCCGCCTCGTGAAGGCTGCCGCGGCCTCGGGCACCGTGCTGGTGGTGGACGAGACATTGCGGGAGCTGAACCTCGACGGCGCCGGCTCGACGCCCGTGGCCGCGTTCAGCCCGGCGGTGGTCTCCCTCGGCTCGCTCAGCAAGTCGCACTGGGCCGGCCTGCGCACCGGCTGGATCCGCGCCAGCGAACCCCTCATCCAGCGGTTCGCCGCAGCCCGCACCACCCTGGACCTCGGCGGCCCCGTGGTGGAACAGCTCGCGGCGGCGCACCTGGTCGCGGCCATGACGGAACCGCTCCCGGCCCGGCTGGCCGCACTGCGCGAGAACCGGAGTGCCCTGCTCGAACTGCTGCGCGAGCACCTGCCGGGCTGGGAGCCGGAATACCCCGACGGCGGCCTGTCCGTCTGGTGCCGCCTGCCGGCGCCGATCAGTACGGCACTCGCGGTGGTGGCTCCCGACGTCGGGATCCGGCTTGCCGCCGGACCGCGGTTCGGCGTCGGCGGCGCGTTCGAGCAGTTCCTGCGGCTGCCGTTCACCCTGCCCCCGGATCAGCTGGAGACAGCCGTGCTGGCGCTGCGGGCAGCGCAGGATCGGCTGGAGCGGTCACCCCAGCTGCGGCGCACGCTCCCGGCTCCGCCCGTCACCGCCATCGCCTAGTTCCCGGGTCGCCCCCAGGCCCGGCCCGCGACGCCTTTTCTTTCCTGCGCTGCGGATATGCCCTGCCGGCCCCCCTTCTTGCTGTGCCGCGTATATGCCCTGCCGACACTCTTACTATCCTGCGCTGCGGCTACGCCCTGTCGACACCTGAATCCGGGTGGCGGCAGGGCATATGCGCGTCGCCAGGCAAGAAGCGCGTCGCGGTCCTACGCGTAGACCTTCGCCAAGAAGCCGGCCCAGGCCTCCGCCGTCGCCCCGGTGTCCCCGCTGCCGCTGAAGTCGTGCACGGTCATGCCCACCGGCGCGCCGAACGCGTTGCGGCCGAAGAAGCGGTACATCGTGTCTGCGGTCCGCAGCCCCAGGAAGAATTCGTTCGAGAAGTCCACTTCGCCGCTGAGCTGCCCGACGCCGTCGAGCTCCAGTTCCACCGCGTCCCCCTGCTCCGCGGCGTCGACGCCCAGGGCCTTCTTGAGCCGGTGGAACCCGTCCGGGGTCTGCGAGGCGGGAGGTGCCTGGATGTCGGTGAAGACCACGTTCTTGCCGTCGAAGAACCTCAGGTACTGGCCCAGGGTGTGCAGATAGAACGCAGTGTGCTTGCTGGCGCCGTCGTACTGTTCGTCCCAGTTGTCCGCAAAGATGCCGCTGTGCACGTAATGCAGCCGGGCGCGGCCGCCGTCGAGCGGTTCCAGGACGTGCTCGAGCTGGTTGAACCAGCCGTCCGGGCCGTCCATCCGGGACACCAGGTGGGAGGGGTACTCGTCCACGGTCCGGACCGCCGGCCATTGGTCCGTGGGGAACATCCAGGCCGCGGTGTCTTTGGTGACGGCCTCCCACACCCGCTCGGGGGTGCCGGGCAGATCGGTGTCGTAGACGATCTCGAATTTCCGCTTGTCAGTCATTGTCCTGCTCCTTGGCTCGTGGGTCTTGAGGGTTTGCTGTTTGTGGGGTTTGCGCCCGCGGGCCCGAATGCGCCGCCTTGGGTTGCGGCACCTTCAGCGACGGGTGGAGCGCGACGACCAGCCGGTGCTTGCGTCCCGCCGGAGGGGGCCCGGCCGGGGAACCGGCGGTATGGTCGCGTCCGCCGTCGTGGTATTTGTCCACCAGCCTGGTCACGGCGACGCCGAGCTCCTCGGCGAAGGCCGCCCGGTCCGCCGCCGAGCGGAAGGTGATCTCGCCGTCGATGGCAAAGGTGGCAAGTTTCTGCTTAGCCGCAGCCGCCCCGGCGATCAGCTGGCCCAGCTCCTGGACCATGCGGGCAGCCAGGGCCAGCAGCCAAAAGGCCGAGAAACGGTCCGAGAACCGGTGCGGGTCCGGCGCCACGGAGGCCAGAGCCGACGGCGAAATCAGGTACGACGCCGCCGTCGCCCGGAGGATGCGTTCGGTGACGTTGCCGCGCCGCCGCTCCTCGACGAGCTCAACGAGCCCATGCCGTTCGAGGGCTTTAAGGTGGTAATTCACCTTCTGCCGCGTCAGGCCAACCTTCACGGCGAGCTGCGTCGCGGATCCGGGCTCAGCCAGCTCACGCAGGATCCGCGTCCGGATCGGGTCCAGGGAAGCCTCCGCCGCGGCCGGATCTTCGATCACTTCAATGTCCAACATGCGTCAAGCCTGCCGCCGACAATTTTATTTGTCAAGAATTTTTTTCCCGTCGGTTGGGGGACGGAAGGCGACAGAGTGCCGGCGGGAGCCCGGCACGTAGAATGGTCCGGTGATGCAATCCCCCCTCCCCGTGCGCGACGGCGTCAATGCAACGCGCCTGCGCCTGCCGGATGCGGGGCCTTGGGAGACCGCCCTGGACTACATGATGCACCGCTGGGGGCACATCGATCCGCAGGGCATCGAGGACCGGTTCGACGCCGGTGAGATCGTCGGCGAGGCCGGGGTGGTCCTCGACCGGACCACGCCGCTGCAGAACCACACCTTCATCTGGTACTACCGCACCCTGCCGACAGAGACCCGGATCCCGGTGGAGCTGAACATCCTGCACCAGGACGACCATCTGCTGGTCGTGGACAAGCCGCACTTCCTGCCCACCACGCCGGGCGGGACATACATCCAGGAATCCGCGCTGGTCCGGCTCCGGAATCAGCTCGGGCTGCCGGAGCTGATTCCCATGCATCGGCTGGACCGCATGACCGCCGGCATCCTGCTGCTCTCCACCAATCCCGAGACCCGGGGCAAGTACCAGGTGCTCTTCGAAAAGCGCCAGGTGCAGAAGGAATACGAGTGTGTGTCGGCCGCCGAGCCGGCCCCGGGCCACCCCGCGGTGGACTTCCCCGTGGTGGTGCGGAACCGGATGACCAAGTCCCGCAGCTACCTGCTCGCCGAGGTCATTGATGGCGAACCCAATGCGGAAACCCGGATCGAGCGGCTGCGGACGTTTGACGCGGCGGGCACGGATGCCGGCCGAGACGTCTCAGCCACGTCCGGCAGCGGCCCCGACGGCGGATCCCGGCACCGCGCGCTGTACCGGCTGGAGCCGCATTCGGGCAAAACGCACCAGCTCCGCGTGCACATGGCCTCGCTGGGACTGGGGATCGTCAATGACGCGTTCTACCCGGAGCTGCTGGACAAGGCCCCGGACGATTACACCAAGCCGCTGCAGCTCCTGGCCCGCGGGATCCGCTTCGTCGACCCCATCTCAGGGCTCCCGGTGGAATACCGCAGCGGCCTGAACCTGAGCGAAGCCCGATAGCCGGCTGGAAGTACGGTACCTTGTGCCCATGTACTTCGGAAATGCGGACAGCTGGGGCGCCGCGATCTATTTCTGGATCTTCCCCTTCGTGATCGGCGATGCCATCTTTCCGCCCATCCCCTCCGAAATGCTCGTCATTGCGGGCGGAGTGCTCTCCGCGGAGGGCCGCGTCAACGGCCTGCTCGTGGTGCTCCTGGCCGCAGTGGCGTCATGGCTCGGCGACCTCCTGGTGTTCCAGCTGTTCAAGCGGCGGCTGAGCCACGTGCTTGACCGCTGGAAATGGGGCCTGCAATTCCACGCGGCTGTGCACTCGGCGATTGCGAAGGCAGGCCGGTCCTCCACTTATGGCGCGATCATCGGCCTCCGCTTTATCCCGGGAGGGCGGCTGGCGACGACGGCGGCGGCCGGCATTGCGAACGTCTCAACGCGCGGGTTCAGCCTCTGCGCGGCGCTCGGCGGACTGCTCTGGGCCAGCTGGTCCGTGGCGCTGGGGTACTTCACGGGCTCCGCCACCCGGCTCCCGTTCTGGGCGAGCTCCCTGATCGGCGTCGGCGTCGGGCTGCTGATCGGCGCGATCGTTGGCGTGATCGTGACCCGGCGGCGGGGCAGCCGCTCCCCCGTGGACCCCACCGCGGTCAACCCGGACGAGGAACTGGACTTCTAGACGCCCGACCTTTCTAAACGCCCAAACTTTCTAAACAGGGGCCCAGCGGCCGCGGCTGCGGCGCAGCACCGTCAGTGAGCCGGTAAGCGCAACGCGTTCGACGGCGTCGCGCATCATGGCTGCCGATTCGAGCGCCTGGCTGTTTTCGGCCGGGTAGGCGGTAGCCTCAACCAGGAAACGCAGGTTCAGCTGCGGGACTCCGCCGGCCAGCTCAAGCTGGTGTGATTCGACGTGGTGCCGTGTCCCGAGCGCCTCGACGGCCGCGGCCATGACCGCTTCCGGCGGGGTGCCCGGCTTGAGCCCGGTGATCTTCAGTCTGGTCTGGAACGACGGCATGGAACAACCCTAGCCGCCCCCGACCCTCCCGCAGATCATGCCCGTTTCAAACGGACCCTCCCGCAGATCCTGCCCGAATCGCGCAGACGCTCCCGCAGATCCTGCCCGTTTCACACGGCCCCTCCCGCAGATCCTGCCCGTTTCGCGGGGACGCTCTCGAGTCCTGAGGGAGCGTCCGGGGAAAGACCGCCACGCCTGAGGGAGCGCCCGGGGGAAAGACCGCCACACCTGAGGGAGCGTCCGGAAACACCCCGCCACACCTGAGGGAACGTCCGGAAACACCCCGCCACACCTGAGGGAGCGTCGGGGAGGGGGTTAGCCCGTATTGCGCAGGCCGGCGGCCACGCCGTTGACCGTGATCAGCATGGCGCGCTGGAGGCGCTCGTCGATCTCGGCGCCGGAGATGCTCGCCCCGGCTTCGGCCCGGACGCGGCGCAGCAGTTCCACCTGCAGGTAGCTGATCGGGTCCAGGTACTGGTCCCGGATCTCCAGGGAGCGCTTCAGCGTGGGCTGGGCATCGAGGATCACGTGCTCGCCGGTGAGGTTCTGGATTTCCGTCACGGTGAGCTCGTACTCGGCCCTAATGGCACGGAACAGGTGGTGCAGTTCCTCCGGCACCAGGGTGGAGACGTAGTAGCCGGCGATGTCCATGTCCGTCTTCGCCAGCGTCATCTCCACGTTGGAGAGCACCGAACGGAAGAAGTGCCAGCCTTCGATCATCTCCTTGAGCTGGGCCGAGTTCCCGGCCTCGCGCGCGGCCTTGAGGCCGGAGCCCACGCCGAACCACCCCGGGACGATCTGCCGCGACTGCGTCCAGCCGAACACCCACGGGATGGCCCGCAGGCCCTCAAGTCCGGCGCCGGAATCGGGGCGCTTGGACGGACGCGACCCAATGTTCAGGGACCCCAGCTGCTCCACCGGGGTGGAGGCCATGAAGTAGGCCGGCAGGTCGGGGTCCTCAATCAGCGCGCGGTAGCGGGCGAAGGCGGCGTCGGAGACGGTTTCCATGACGTGGCCGTAGCGCACGCGCTGGTCCTCCGAGGTGCGCGGCGTGCGGTGCAACGCCGAGCCCTGGAGCACCGCGGCGAGGGAGAGCTCAAGGTTTTCGCGGGCCAGCTCCGGCAGGGAGTACTTGTCCGAGATGACCTCGCCCTGTTCGGTGAACTTGATCTCGCCTTCGAGCACGCCGTTGGGCTGGGCCATGATGGCGTCGTAGGTCGGACCGCCGCCGCGGCCCACCGAACCGCCGCGGCCGTGAAAGAGGCGCACCCGGACCCCGTGCTTCGCGGCCACGTCCCGGAGCTTGCGCTGGGTCTTGTAGATTTCCCACTGGCTGGTCATGACGCCGGATTCCTTGTTGGAGTCCGAGTACCCGAGCATGATTTCCTGCACATCACCGCGCAGCCGGACCAGTTCGCGGTAGGACGCGTCTGAGAGCAGCCGGTCCACGATCTCGGCCGAGGCGCGGAGCTCGTCCACGGTCTCCAGCAGGGGGGCGAACCCGATTTTCGCGCAGGGCGCTTCGCCGAAGAGGTTGACCAGGCCGGCCTCACGGGCCAGCACGGCCGCGGCCAGGACGTCGTCCGCGCCGCGCGTCATGGAGATGATGTAGGTCTCGATCACGTCCGGGCCGTAGGTGCGCAAGGCGCGCCGGATCTCCCGGAAGACGTCGTAGGTGCCGTCGGCGACGCCGTCGAGCTTGATCGGGTGGCCCGAGAGCGGACGGCGGGAGGCGAGCTCGGAGCCGAGCACCTCGAGCCGCTCGACGCGGCTGAGTTCGGCGTACCGGAGGCCGGGACCGCCGAGCCGGTCCATGAGCTGCCCGACGGCGTCATGGTGGTGGTCTGCGTGTTCCCGGATGTCGAGGGTGGCCAGGTGCAGGCCGAACGAGGCGATGGCGCGGCGGACCCGGGACAGGGCGCCGTCGGCGGCGAGGGCGGCGTGGTGGTTCCGCAGCGACCGTTCCAGCAGGCCGAGCTCGGCCACGAGGTCCGCGGTGGCCGTGTAGTCGCGGCCGGGCTCGTGCGCGGACCCGGCAGCGACGCGCCGGCCGGTGTTGATCAGCTTGGCCTTGATGCAGGTGAGTTTGAGCCGGTACGGCTCCTGCGCGTTCAGTTCGAGGACGCGGCGGTCCAGGCCCGGCAGGTTCCCCAAGTCGACGTCGATCGAGTCCAGGAGGTCCTGGTCGGCCCCGGCCAGCGCGGTGGAGTTGGACAGGATGGAGATGAGTCCGTCGATCAGGCCGATGCTGATCCGCACGGCGTGCTGGTTCTGGATCTGGAGGATCTCGCGGGTGACGGCGGCGGTGACATTGGGGTTGCCGTCCCGGTCGCCGCCGATCCAGGAGCCGAAGCGGATCGGGGCCTTCTCCGACGGCAGGGTGGCGCCATGCTCGGCGAGGAGCTCGGAGAAGTCCGAGAGCATCTCCGGCATGGCGTCGCTGAGGATGCCGGTGAGGTAGTAGATGGCGTTCCGGGCCTCGTCCACGGGGGTGGGGCGGACCTGGCGGAGCTCATCGGTCTGCCACATCTGGTCAATCACTTCGGACAGATGGCGGTCCTGGCGCCGGCGCGCGGAGGTGCCCTCCACCGTGGACTCGGAAAGGATGTCCGAGAGCCGGCGGATCTTGTCCAGCACGGAACGGCGGGACGCCTCGGTAGGGTGGGCGGTGAAGATGGGACGGACATCGAGTTCGTTGACGACTTCCTGCAGCACGGAGTTGCCGGCCTGGTCCGCGATCTCCTCCACGGCCTTGGCGAGCCAGCCGTCTTTCTCCTGCCGGGTGCGCAGCCCGCGGACCCGGTGGACCTGTTCGGCGGCGTTCGCCAGGTGGAAGTAGAACGCGAAGGCGCGGACCAGGTCGGTGGCCTGCTCAAGGGGCAGGGAGCCGAGCAGTTCGCGGACCTGGGCGACGACGTCGTACGAGCTCCACGGCCCGGTGGCGTCGGCCCCGCCCCGGGCGGCCTCCTTGGATTCCTTGGTCAGCAGGCGCACCTGCTCGACGAGGTCCAGGAGCTCCGGGCCGTGCTGGCGGACCAGGGATTCACCGAGGAGCGTGGAGACGCGGCGGACGTCAGCCCGGAGTTCGGCGGCAAGATCGGTGTCGGAATGCATTGCAGTGTCAGCCATGGAAACTATCTTTCGAGGGTTCGACGTAGCTCGTACACTGCGCTGGATACTGTGAGCCTGATTACTTCTTCCCATGGGATGTTACCCGCAGGCTCTGCCCGCCGGAATTCCGTCTCAGATAGTGTCAGGCGCTCCCGCACGGACACCCTCACCGCCCCCGGTTCCCGACCAACCCGCAGTTAAGGCCGTTCTGTGTGCTCAAAACGGCCTTAACTGCGGGTTCGTTGGGCTGAGGAACTACCGCGCGATCTTGAAGTTGAAATCGCCGGTGCCCAGCGCGCCCCAGAGCCGCAGCCAGATCGGCAGGAGCATTTCCGCGCCGCGGGCACTGGTGATGTCGCCGAGGTCGATCACGTCGCGGTGGCCGAAGCCCTTGAGGATGTCGGTCACGGCCGCCTTGGCGTCGGCGTCGTTCCCGGAGACAAACACCGAGTGGTCGCCGCCGGCCACGCGCGCCGGATCCACCATCACGCTGGCGTTCATCGTGTTCAGCGTCTTGACCACCTTGGCCTCCGGGAAGGACCGCTGGATCTGCTCGCCCAGGCTGTCCGTGTTCACAGGGTTCAGCGACGGCGGCATGCCCTGCGAGAAGTCCAGCGGGTTGGAGATGTCCATGATGATCTTGCCGGCAAGGTTTTCGGTGCCGGCGGCGGACAGCGCAGCCAGAGAGCCGCCGCCGTTGGTGGCGTTGACGATCAGCTCGGCGCCGCTCACAGCATCGGCAAAGGCCTCGACGCCGACTCCGGTGTTCCCGGCGTGCCACTGGGCGAACGGCGGGGTCCCCATCACGTCCGGTTCGGTCCGGGCCAGCGTGGCCTGCGGGTCGCGGGTGCCGATCACGACGTCGTGACCCAGGCCCGCAAATGCGCCGGCGATCGTGCGCCCCACCATGCCGGTTCCAAGTACTGCAATTTTCATGGTGTCCTCGTTCCAAATCAGTGGAGTAGACAGGTTCGTCTACTTGTGGGCCCGACGCTATCAGACAGATCTGTCTACGGCAAGAGAAGCGGCACCCGCCGGGGCTCCGGGCGGCTTCTACGGCATGAGCCACAACGAAATGCTGCTGCGCGACGCGATCCGCGGCCGCCCGCGGGAGAACGCGCAGATCAGCGTGAAATTCGGCGCCCTGCGGGACGCCCGCGGCGGCTGCGGGAGGTCTGGCGGCTGCTCGTGCAGGGCCTGGCCGCACGTCCGTAGCCCCGCATTGCGCACGGGCCGGCGCCGACCCCCACGGCGCCCGCCCCCACGGGGCCGGCCGGGGGCCGGCGGCAGCCGGAAGGCGCGAAACCCGGCATAGACAGACTTGTCTGTGTACGATGGTGTCATGACTTTGCCAGCAGCCACCGCACCGCCGGCTGTCCGCACCCCCGCCGGGCATGCCAGGGAGAAGATTCTGGCCACGGCCTTCCGGCTCTTTTACGCGCACGGCTTTCGCGGCGCCGGAATCGATACGATCATTGCCGAGTCCGGCGTCGCGAAGGCCACCTTCTACAAATACTTCCCGGCCAAGGACGACCTCGTCCTGGCGTATCTGGAAAAGGTCGACGGCGTCTGGTCCGGGCAGCTCCATGCCGCCGCCGAGGCCGCCGGCCAGGACCCCGCGGCGCAGCTCGTCGGTCTGTTCGATGCCCTGACAACGGCCTGCCGGCGCGATGGCTACCGCGGCTGCGCCTTCATCAACGCCGCGGCCGAGTCGGCCGCCGGCACCCCGGTCCATGCCCGGACCGTGGCCCACAAACAGCAGATCCGCGCCTGGATCCGGGATTTGGCCGCCCGCGCCGGCGCGCCGGACCCGGACAAGCTGGCCCGCAGCCTGACCCTGCTGCTCGACGGCGGCCTGGCCAGCGGGGTGCTCGACGGCGACCCGGACACGGCCGCCACGGCCGGGGCCACGGCAGCCCAGCTGGTGAACCTCAGCCTCAAAACCCCGCCCGCCCCAACTGACTCGCAGCAGGGGCCGTTTTGAGGCCCCAAAACGGCCCCTGCTGCGAGCTAGTTGGGCGGATGCCACCTGGAGGTGCCGCGTGAATGCTCCTGACCCCGGAACTGGTTCGAGGCCCACGTCTAGTTCCGTGCCCACACCCGGTTCAGCGACGGACCCGCAGCTTGCCCGCTGGCAGCGTTTCCGGAACAGCCGGAACGCGGCCCTGGCAAGTGACCACGGCTGGCTGACCCTGACGTCCTTCCAGTGGCTCGAGGACCGGCCTGCCGGCGTCGAACTCGCCCCGGGGCTGTGGTCCACGGACGGCACGACAGCGTTCCTCGCCGCTGCGGCGTCGGACGGACTGACCCTCGTGGACGGCGGCGGGCCCGTGGACGGGACCGTCAGCGCCGTGCTCGCCGATGAGGAGTCCCTGATGTGGGTGCAGTACGGCGGCGGCGACGGCCGCCAGGTGGTGGTGGAGCTCGCCATGCGGGCGGACAGGTACGCCATCCGCACGCGGGACTCGCAGTCACCGGCTTTCACTGAGTTCGACGGCGTGCCGACGTTCGATTTCCGCCCCGACCTGGTGGTCGAGGCCCGGTTCGTGCCCTATCCCGAGCCCGTGGACGTGCCGATCGGCACCGCGAACCCGCTGGTGGACGGGATCCACCGCTCGGTCGGCGAACTCGTCTTCCGTCTGCCGGGCTCGGAGCACGAGTTCCGCCTGCAGGCCGAGGAAGAAAAGCTCGGCGCCCTGACCGTGACGTTCCACGACGAAACCAACGGGGAATCAACGGACGAGTGGCGCAAGGTCTCCACGGCGAAGCCCAGGCCGGACGGAACGGTGATCCTGGATTTCAACCGGGCCATCAACTACCCCAGCGCATTCACCCCGTACGGCACCTGCCCCATGCCGGTGAAGAACAACAGCCTCGACTACCGGATCGAGGCCGGCGAGAAGGAACCCGGCCTCTTCTAACCGGTCTCTAGACGATCGCGGACACCCCGGTGACGGCCCGCCCCGCGATCAGGGTGTTGATCTCGAACGAGCCCTCGTAGGTGTAGATCGCCTCGGCGTCGGAGAAGATCTTGGCCATCCGGTAGTCGGTGACGATCCCGTTGCCGCCCAGCAGGGACCGGCCCATCGCCACGGTCTCGCGCATCCGGGCGCTGACATAGGACTTTGCGAGCGCCACCTGCGGCATGTCCGCGGCGCCCTGCTCCTGCAGCTGGGCGATCCGGACCATCATGCCCATGCTCGCCACGGCGTTGCCGAGCATGGTCACCAGCTGCTGCTGAACCAGCTGGAACTTCGCGAGCGGACGGCCGAACTGCTGGCGTTCGACGGCGTATTGCCGGGCAACGTCGAACGCCGCGAGCTGCTGCCCCACGCCCTGCCAGGCCACCATGATCCGGGAGCCGCGCAGGAGTTCGTTGGTGTCCTCGAAGCTGCTGATCCCGGCGAAGCGGTCCGTCTCGGCCACGCGGACGTCGGTGAAGACGATGTCCGCGTTCTGTACCGTGCGCAGCGCAATCTTGTTCTCGATCCGGCTCCGGTGCACGCCCGGCAAGGTGGCGTCGACGATGAAGCCGCGGATGCCGCCGTCGGCCTCGTCCCTGGCCCAGACCAGGAGGTAGTCGCAAAACGTCCCGTTGCCGATCCAGCGTTTGGCGCCGTTGAGCATCCAGGCATCGCCGCCGTCGGCGGCACCGCCTGGCACCCGCCGGGCCCGGGTTTCCATGCCGCCGGCGACGTCCGAGCCGTGCTCCGGCTCCGTGAGGGCAAAGGCGCCGGTGGTGCGCAGGTTCGCCGCGTCCTCGAGCAGGCGCGCCTTCTGGTCATCGGAGCCGAAGCCGTAGAGCGACTCCACGAACAGGTCGTGGTGGACCAGGAAGAAGGTCGCGAGCGAGGTGTCCACCCGGGTCATCTCCGCGATGACGATGCCGGCGAAGAGGTGGCTGTAGCCGCGCTGGGCCGGCGCGCTGAGCTCCAGGGCGGCCAGCTTGGGCAGGATGTGGGCGGGGAACTCGGCCTTGTTCCACCAGTCGGTGGCGAACGGGGCGACCTCGGCCGCCAGGAATTCCCGCAGCTGCGCCAGCTTGGCCTGCTCCGTGGCGCTGAGCAGGGCTTCGAAGTCGAAGAAGTCCGCCGTGGGCAGCCCCGCCACCGGCGGTGAGATCACCGCCGGGGCGACCCCCGTCGGCGCCGCCGTGGCGGCCAGACCCGTCCCGGTCATGTCGGAACTGGTCATTTCGGAACTGGTCATTTCGGGCCCATGCGGATGGCACCGTCGAGACGGATGGTCTCGCCGTTGAGCATGGCGTTCTCCACAATGTGCGCCGCGAGGTTGGCGTATTCGGCCGGGCGGCCCAGGCGCGAGGGATGCGGCACCTGACGGCCCAGGGAGTCCTGCGCCTCCTGCGGCAGCCCGGCCATCATGGGGGTCTCGAAAATCCCCGGGGCGATGGTGACCACCCGGATCAGCGAGCGCGCGAGTTCGCGGGCGATCGGCAGCGTCATGGCTGCCACCGCGCCTTTGGAGGCGGCATAGGCGGGCTGGCCGATCTGGCCGTCGAACGCGGCGACGGAGGCGGTGTTGATGATGACGCCCCGCTCGGGACCGCCGAGCTCGGTGCTGGCGGGCTCGGTGGCTGCCATCGCGGCGGCGGCGAGGCGGATCACGTTGAAGGTGCCCACGAGGTTGACCTGGATGACGCGGCTGAAGGCCTCGAGGGGCAGCACGCCGTCGCGGCCCAGGACCTTGCCTGGGGTGGCGATTCCCGCGCAGTTCACCGCGATCCGCAGCGGGCCCAGGGCGGAGGCGGCGTCGACGGCGGCTTGCACCTGCGCTTCGTTGGTGACGTCCGCGGGGACAAAGACGGCCGTGCGGCTGTCACCGGAAGCGTTCAGTTCGGCGGCGAGGGCGTCTCCGGCGGACCCCGGCAGGTCCACGAGCACCACCGACGCGCCGGCGTCGAACAGCCGCCTGGCCGTGGCAGCTCCGAGACCCGAGGCCCCGCCCGTAATCAGTGCGACAGTACCCAAGACGTCCATACATCCTCCTTGATGTGGAACCGAACCCCGGCAGTAAAGCCTCGACGCGGGCGGCACTGCAGCAGCGGCCCGCGGGGAACGTTAGTTAGTGAATGTTAACTGGAATTAGGTCATTCCGCACCTTAGCCCCGCACTACGGCGCCGTACGTTCGCCGCAGGTTCGCCGCGGGCCGTCACGATCGGCACCGGATCGGGTCCGCTATTAGGCTTGAGCCATGAACCGAGCAGACGCCTCAGCCGCCCCTAACTGGTCCTTTCGTGCGGACGAGGCCGCCCGCTCGGTCACCAGGCTTTTCGGGCAGCGGCTGTTCTTCCTGCCCGGCACCCACATTGGCGCCACCCTCCGTCCCTCCGGCCGGCTGAAAAACCTGTCCCGGCCCTGGCACTACTGGTGGCAGGCGCATTACCTGGACTGCCTCGTGGATGCCGGCCGCCGCGAACTCGGCTCGCCGGGGCGTCCCGGCACCAAGTTTGACGGCGAGAACAGGCCCAGCGCCGGCCGGCTCGCCTCCCGGCTGGTCACGGGCATCCGGCTGCGAAACTTCCTCACCGTGGTCAACAACTACTACGACGACATGGCCTGGCTGGCCCTGGCCACGCTCCGGCTGGACAAGCTCGCCGAGGACACCCGCAAAACCACCGGCCGCGAGCGCAACGCCAAGGTCCTGCAGAGCCTGACCCTGCAGTTCGACTCCGCCTCCACGGATGACTTGGGCGGCGGCACGTTCTGGAGCACCAAGCGCGATTTCAAAAACACCCCGGCCACCGCACCGGTGGCCCTCTATTACGCACGGACGGGCAACCCGGCCAAGGCGCAGGCGCTGCTCGACTGGCTCGATGCACGCCTCTACGAGCCGGAACAGGGCCTGTACCGGGACGGGGTGCGGATTACCGGCGCGGGTGACGTGCTGCTGGAAGAGACCATCTACACCTACAACCAGGGGCCGGTCCTCGGTGCCCTGCTGGAACTCGGCGGCGAGGCGAACCTCGGACGGGCGGCCGCGCTGGTGGAGGCCGTGGCGCGCAGCCTCACGCAGCCGGCCCCGCTGCTGGGGCGCACCGTCTCCGTGTTGCGCTGCGAGGGAACGGGCGACGGCGGTCTCTTCACCGGGATCCTCGTGCGCTACCTCGCCCTGGCCGCCCGCGACGAACGGCTGCCTGCCGAGACCCGGAACACGGCGGCGACGCTCGTGAACAACACGGCCGAGGCGCTCTGGGAAGGCCGCCGGATCCTCCCGCCGCAGGACCGCCTCGCCCGGTCGGGCGGCCATCTGGTCTTCTCCGACCGCACCGAGCTGCCGGCGCGGCGCAGCTATCCGGAGGGCGCCGCCGTCGAACTCTCCACCCAACTCCAGGCCTGGATGGTGCTGGAGGCGGCCGCGGCGGCCGCGGCGGCACCCCTCCCGTAGCCCGTTTTCAGCCCGCTACCCCGCCGCTTCAATTACGTCACGCAATAGTTTCGTAATTCCTGTGATCCTGATCACTTAACGGCATCTCAGGTTGGTTGCTTAGGTTTGGCTAACCTACAGTCTTTTGTAGTGAGCATGCCCTAACTTCCCCGCTCACGGGGGGCGGGCACCTCCGACGACTTCCTTGCAGAAAGTAGCCCCATGAAGATCCGCACCAACGCACTGGCGGGCATCGCCTTGGCCGTCACTGCCGCCCTGGGCCTGGCAGCCTGCGGCTCCGGTTCCTCCTCGCAGGCCGGCAGCGCCGCCTCCGGCGAGATCACGGTCTATAACGCCCAGCATGAGTCCCTCACCAAGGAGTGGGTCGACGCCTTCACCGCGGAAACCGGCATCAAGGTCACCCTGCGCCAGGGCGACGACACCGAAATGTCCAACCAGATCGTCCAGGAAGGCCAAGCCTCGCCGGCGGATGTCTTCCTCACCGAGAACTCCCCCGCCATGGCCCAGGTGGAAAACGCCGGCCTGTTCGCGGACGTGGACAAGGCCACCGTGGACCAGGTGCCGGCCGAATTCCGCCCCTCCACCAACAAGTGGACCGGTATCGCGGCCCGCTCCACCGTGCTGGTCTATGACAAGAAGAAGCTGAGCGCGGACAAGCTGCCCAAGTCCATGCTGGACCTGGCCAAGCCCGAGTGGAAGGGCAAGTGGGCGGCCTCGCCGTCGGGCGCCGACTTCCAGGCGATCGTCTCGGCCCTGCTGGAACTCAAGGGCGAAGCCGCCACCCAGGAATGGCTCAAGGGCATGAAGGAGAACGCCAAGGCCTACAAGGGCAACAGCACGGCCATGAAGGCCGTCAACGCCGGCGAAGTGGACGCCGCCCTCATCTACCACTACTACTACTACGGCGACCAGGCCAAGACCGGCGAGAACTCCAATAACGTCACGCCGTTCTACTTCAAGAACCAGGACCCGGGCGCTTTCGTCTCCGTCTCCGGCGGCGGCGTGCTGAAGTCCTCGAAGAACGCCGCAGCGGCCCAGGCCTTCCTGAAGTTCATCACCGGCAAGAAGGGCCAGGAAGTGCTCCAGAAGGGCACGTCCTTCGAATACGCCGTCGGCTCCGGCGTGCCGTCCAACGACAAGCTGGTCCCGCTGAAGGAACTGCAGGCCCCCACTGTGGACCCGGCCAAGCTCAACTCCGCCAAGGTCACCGAGCTGATGACCCAGGCAGGACTGCTGTAACTCCGGTGACGAGCAAGCTGGCGGTCCCCGGTCCATCTGCTGAGGCGATGACGGACACGACGACGGCGGGCAGGGGCAAGCGCCCCCGCCCGCCTTTCGGCGTCTCTGTCGTGTCGATCATGGCGGTCCTCATCGCCTTGTTTTCCCTGGTGCCCCTGGCCTACGTGATCGTCATGACGGGCGCCACCGGGTGGGACACCGCCGTGGCCCTGATCGTCCGCCCCCGGGTGGGGGAGCTCCTGCTGAACACTGTGCTGCTGACCGTGGTGACGGTGCCGCTGTGCCTGGTGCTCGGCGTCGGCGGCGCGTGGCTCGTGGAACGCACCACCCTGGTGGGCCGCAAATGGTGGGCCGTGCTGCTCGCCGCCCCGCTGGCCATCCCCGCCTTCGTCAACAGCTATGCCTGGGTTTCCGCGGTGCCCTCGCTCGGCGGGCTGTGGTCCGGGGTCCTGATCGCCACGCTGTCCTATTTCCCGCTCGTGTACATCCCGGCCGCCGCGACGCTCAGCCGCCTGGACCCGGCCATCGAGCAGTCCGCGGCGTCCCTCGGCCTCGGCGCCTGGCGCGCCTTCTTCCGCGTGGTGCTGCCGCAGCTGCGCGTCGCCATGACCGGCGGCGGGCTGCTGGTCGCGCTGCACCTGCTGGCCGAATACGGCGCCTTCGCGATGATCCGCTTCGACACCTTCACCACCGCGATCATGGTGCAGTACCAGTCCACCTTCAACGGCACGGCCGGGAACATGCTGGCCAGTGTCTTGGTCTTCCTGTGCCTGATCCTGCTGCTCGTGGAGGTCCGCAGCCGCGGCAGTGCCCGGTATGCCAGGATCGGGTCGGGCGCCCAGGCGCGGGCCTTGCGGCTGCCCCTGCACGCCTACCAGGTCCCCGCCCAGCTGTCGCTGCTCGCGCTCACCGGGCTGGCCTTCGGGCTGCCGCTGGCGTTCGTGCTGCGCTGGGTGGTCGCCGGCGGCCCGGATGTCTGGGCCGCCGAGGAGTTCCTGCCGGCCCTGCTGCAGACCCTGGCCTACGGCGTCGCCGCCGCCGTGGCCACCACCGTGGTCGCCTTCCCCATGGCCTATCTGGCCGTGCGGCGTCCCAGCTGGTTCAGCAAGTCCCTGGAGCTGTCCAACTACATCACCAGCTCCATGCCCGGGATTGTGGTGGGCCTGGCCTTCGTGACCGTCAGCATCCGGTTTCTTCCCAGCATGTACCAGACCTCAGCGCTCCTGATCGCGGCGTACGTGCTGCTGTTCCTGCCCAGGGCGCTGGTGAACATCCGCTCCGGGCTGTCCCAGGCACCGAAGGAACTCGACGAGGCCGCCCAGGCGCTCGGCAAGCCGCCGCTGCTGGCCTTCCTCCGGGTGACGCTGCGGCTGACGGCCCCGGCCGCGGCCGGCGGCGCGGCCCTGGTGTTCCTGGGGATCGTCAACGAACTCACCGCCACCTTGCTGCTCTCGCCCAACGGCACCAGCACGCTTGCCACCGAGTTCTGGAGCAAGAGCAGCGAGATTGACTACGCCGGCGCGGCCCCGTACGCGCTGCTGATGATCCTGATCTCCGCACCCATGACCTATCTCCTCTTCCAGCAGTCCAAGAAAGTAGCCGGACAGTGACCGATACCCACCCGTCGCTGGAGGCCCGCTCCCGTCTCCCCGAGCCGCGGATCGCGGCCTCCGTGGCCACCAGCACCAACAGCCACCTGGAGATCGATGCGGTCACCAAGAACTTCGGTTCCCAGGCCGTCCTCAAGGGCGTCAACCTGTCCGTCGCCAGGGGCGGAACGACGGCGATCGTGGGCCCGTCCGGCTCCGGCAAGACCACGCTCCTGCGCCTGATCGCGGGCTTCGAACACCCCGATACCGGCAGCATCTCACTGAACGGCACCAAGGTGGCGGGCGAGAACGCCTGGGTCCCGGCCCACAAACGCCACGTCGGCTACGTGGCCCAGGACGGCGCCTTGTTCCCGCACCTGACGGTCGGGCAGAACATCTCGTTCGGCCTGGACCCGGCCAAGCTCCCGGGCGGCCGCCGGGGCGTCAAGGAACGGGTCACTGAACTGCTGGACATGGTCTCGCTGGACCCGGGCATGGCGAAGCGCCGCCCGCACCAGCTCTCCGGCGGCCAGCAGCAGCGGGTCGCACTGGCCCGGGCCCTGGCCCGCGAGCCCGAGCTCATGCTGCTGGACGAGCCGTTCTCCGCCCTGGACGCGGGCCTGCGGGTGGCCACCCGACGCGCCGTGGGTCAGGTCCTGAAGGACGCCGGCGTCACCACGATCCTCGTCACGCACGACCAGGCCGAGGCCCTGTCCTTCGCCGACCAGGTGGCCGTGATGCGGGGCGGCCGGCTGGCCCAGATCGGCAACCCGTTCGTCGTCTACACCCGCCCGGCGGACCGCGCCACCGCCGAGTTCCTGGGGGACGCCGTCATCCTGGATGCCTGGATGGAAGGCTCCCTGGCCACGTGCTCGCTGGGCGGCATCCCGGTTCGCCGGCCGCCCGCGCAGGGCCGGGTCCAGCTGATGCTCCGGCCCGAACAAATCCGCATTTCCGAGGACGGCCCCATCCGCGGCACCGTGGTGGACACCGACTACTTCGGCCCCGAAACCACCGTGCGGCTCCAGCTTCCGGTCCCGCCGGTCCTTGCCGCGGGCGCCATTCCGGACCACCGCTACCCCGGCGGCGGGGAAATCATCACGATCCGGCACTGGAACGCCTCCATCGCCCGTCCGGGCACGGAGCTGCGGCTCCGCGTGGTGGGCGAGGCCGTCGCCTTCCCGGTGGATGAGCAGCCGTCTCCGTAGGGATGCACTAGTTATAGGGTTGGCGGATGACTGTTCAGCCAGGCCTGCACCGCCAGTATTGCTCCGTAGCCGCCCCCACCCAGCTGTGGCTCGATCCGGACGGCCGCCTGGCCGGTGAGGTCACCCCGCCCGGCGCCGACCTGCCCGGAGCCGGCGATCCCGCCGATCCGGCCGGGTTCACGGGGCTCCTGCACGGCGACACGCGGATGCTCAGCCGGGCCCTCGTGCGCGTCAACGGCCTGGAACCGGAACCGGCCACGGTCGAAACCGAGCCGGGCGGCGTCCTGCGCGTCCGGGGACTCGTCCGGGGCATCCCGGGGCCCACGGAGGATCCCGCGGTCGAGCTCCTGCAGACCTGGACCGTGACGCCCGGCGTGGTGCGGCACAGCCTGCAGCTGCGCACCTCACTTGATTCGCTCGACGTCGAAATCGACGTTGAGCTGGCCGCCGATTTCACCGACATGGCCGACATCCGGCTCAGCCGCTTCCGCGACGCCTCCGGCCCGTTCTCCGCCGATCAGTCGGCGCTGCGCTGGCGGGAGGGCGGCAAGACCCTGACGGTGGGGGCGCCCGGTGCCGTCACCGCGGAAGGCCGCCTCGCCTGGCGCGGCAGCCTGGGCCGGGGCCGTCCATTTGAGGCCGAATGGCAGGCCGTCCTCACGGACGAGGACGGCGCCGTCGTGGCGGCCCGTCCGCCCGCGTCCCGGCCGCCGCGGACCGGTCCTGCCGGTGCGCTGGGCCTGCTCCTGGACAACTCCCTCGATGACGTGGGCGGGCTCCGGCTGGCCACCCGCCAGCTTCCGGATGCCCCCTTCACCGCAGCCGGGGCGCCCTGGTATTTCACGCTCTTCGGGCGGGACTCCCTGTGGGCGGCGCGTCTGCTGCTGCCGCTGGACTCCGGAACGGACAACGGGCTGGCCTCGGGCACGCTGCGGGCCCTGGCCGCGTTCCAAGGCAGCCGGACGGACCCTGCAGCGGCCGAGGAACCCGGCAAGATCCTGCACGAACTCCGGTCCAAGGAGCTGGTGCTGGAGAGCCAAGGCCTGCGCCTGCCGCCGGTGTACTACGGGGCCGTGGATTCCACCCCGCTGTGGCTTTGCCTGCTCGGAGAACTTTGGCGCGCCGGCCGGGACGACGCCGCCGTCCGTTCGCTGCTGCCGAATGCGGCACGCGCCGCCGACTGGCTGCTCGCTGCCGGCGCGGGCAACGGCGGGTTCCTCAGCTACCGGGACGCGACAGGCCACGGCCTGAGCAACCAGGGCTGGAAGGACTCGCGGGACGCCATGCAGTTCCGTGATGGGCGGCAGGCCGACGGGCCGATCGCCCTGTCCGAAGTCCAGGGCTACGCGTACCAGGCGGCGCTGGAAACGGCCGGGCTGTTCGACGCGTACGGGGAACCCGGCGGTCAGGCGCTCCGGGACTTCGCCGCCGCCCTCCGGCTCAGGTTCCGTGAGCGCTTTTGGGTTGAGGACGACGCCGGGCCGTTCCCGGCCATGGCCCTCGACGGGCACGGGGTTCCGCTCGATATCCCGGGCTCGAACATGGGGCACCTGCTGGGCACGGGCATCCTGGACCCGGACGAGGCCCGGCTCGTGGCGGACAGGCTGGTGAGCCCGGAGCTGTTCTCCGGCTACGGCGTGCACACGATCTCACGCCGCGCTGCGGGTTTTTGGCCCTTCAGCTACCACTGCGGCTCGGTCTGGAGCCACGACACCGCCATTGCGATCCGCGGCCTCCTGGCCGACGGTTTCACCGCCGAGGCCCGCGTGCTCGCCGATGGGCTGCTCGCGGCGGCAGCCTCTTTCGGGCACCGGCTGCCGGAGGTCTTCGCCGGGGTCCGGGCCGAGGACTCGTCAGTCGCGGTGCCCTATCCGGCGTCGTGCCACCCGCAGGCGTGGTCCTCAGCGTCGGCTGTGGTGATCGCCCAGGCGATGGGCGTCGCGCTCTGACGGGACTTCCGCCACGGCGACTTCCGCTGCCGGCACGGATGGCGCCACCGGCGCCGTCCGGCCGGCCCTGGCGGCACGCAGCCCGTCGGCCAGGATCACCACTCCGGTGACGGCGAGCGCCAGACCGATGGAAGCCACGACGTCCGTCAGCCAGTGATAGCCCAGGTACAACCGGCTGTAGGCGACCAGCAGCGTCCCGGCCGCCGCCGCCGCGAAGCCGAGTACCGACGTCGTGCGTTTGATCGTCCGCGTGCCGCGGGCCGCCAGCACCAGGTAGCTCAGGACGCCCAGGAAGACCCCGGCACCGAAGGTATGGCCGGAGGGAAAGGACAGGGCGTCGTCCGGGCCCAGCAGGAAATCGCTGGCGGCGGGCCGGCCGCGGCCGATCTCGTGCTTGATCAGCGTGGACACCGCGAAAGTCGCCGCCATGGCACCGATCAGCAGCGCGGGATGCCAGACTTCCCGCTTCCACACCGCCCAGGCCAGGGCGAGCGCACAGCCGATCACGGTCATCGCCACCGGCGAAGTCACCGTGGTCACAGCCGTAAGGAGGGCCGTGGCCAGTGGGTTCCGCGACGCCACGAGGCCGTTATGCACCGGCCCGTCCAGGGCGGCCGCACCGCTGTTGGACTGCACTGCGGCGAGCATGGTCCAGAAGATCGTCTCGCCCGCGATCAGCAGGCCGACTGCCGCGAAGAAGAGCCGCCGCTGGGACGGCCGCGGCGGGCGGGTGGAGGGTCGCTTGGCGCGCTGGGCAAAGAGCATCGCTCTATCCTGCCAGCTGCAACTCCCTGTCGCCCGGATGGCGGCTGGCAATTCTCTGGGAGTTCGGCGCCCCGCGGGCGCCGGCGCGGCGCTATGCCTCCGGAGGCCGCTTGGCCTGCGGGTACGGCGTTTCGAACCGCGTCAGCATCTCCACGAACCCTGCGATCTTCTTTTCCCGCGTGTCGGCCCGCTTGACCCCGTTCGTCCGGTAGATCAGGGCGTACCTGTTCACGGACGTCAGGACCTCGAACATCGCCTGCGCCCGGGGCTCCGCGGCGATGGCCGCCGCGAGATCCTCCGGGACCTCCGCCGTGGCTGACCCCGCGTAGGCGGCCTCCCAGCGCCCGTCCGCCTTGGCGCTGAGAACGGCGGCCTGCCCGGCCGGGGTCATGAGGCCGGCCGCCTCCAGGCGTTCAACCCGCTCCACATTCCGCGCGGACCAGACGCTCTTGGGCCCCCGCCGGGTCATCCGCTGGAACGAACTCTCCCCGTCCCGCCGCCGGCCCTGCCCGTCGATCCAGCCGAAACACAGCGCCTCCTGCAGCGCGGCCTCGTAGTCCAGCTCGGTCACCGAGCCGCCTTTCTTGTGCAGCACGAGCCACACGCCGGGACTGCGCGCATGGTTCTGCTCCAACCAGGCGCGCCACGCGGCGGCATCCTTCACGAGCAATTCCTCGAGTTCTACAGCCATGGCACTATTGTGCTCCGCGGGGCTGACCGGATGCGTGCTTTGGTGGCACCATGTCATGAGGAGCCAAACCTGTCCTCACAAGGAGATCCCATGCTGCGCGTCCGCCCGATCCACTACACCTCCCGCATGGACCAGTGGGAGGGTTTGCTGTCCGCCCTCGGCATGGTGCGGACGGCCCAGGACGGCGACTGGCAGGAGTTCGACGCCGGCTCCGGCCGCCTCGCCCTGCACCGCGTAGCGGCCGGCGCCGGCGGGGGCGGAACCACGCCCGAAGGCAACGCGCTGGATGGCAACGTACTGGACGGCCGGACGGACTTCGGCGTCGAGGTCGGGGACCTCGCAGAGTTCGCGCGGCGCACCAACGCCGCCGGGGTGGAGGAGGGGACGTCTCCGGCGGAGCTGCTCCGGGCCGAGCACGGCGAGACCTGCCGGATTACGGGCGAGGACGGGTTCGGTTTCTTCGCGGACAAGGCCGCCCATGGCGCTCAGTGCGCGGGCGCCGATCCTGCCCTCGCCGTCGTCGAGGTCTGGTTCAGTCCTGACGCGGCTGCTGCCGCCCAAACGCTGCGGAACATGGGTGCCCGGCTGCGCCCGTCCCCGGACGACGACGAAACCGCGGATTTCACGGCGAAGAACGGCGGCGTGCTGATGGTGCGGCCCGCCAGCGGCACGGCCCGCTCCGGCCTGGGTTTTGAATACTCCGGCGATCTCTCCGCGCTGCGGGACCGCCTGGCTGCCGCGGGCCACCAGGTCAGCATGACGGAAGAAGCCTTCGGGAGGAGCCTGCACGTGGCCAACCCCGACGCGGCCGACCTGCCGGACAACCCCAACGGGGCGATGCTCTGGATTACCGAAAAGCGGGCCGGCTGAGACCGCGTCACCATGCCGGCGCACCATGGCGGCTCACCATGACGGATACGCGGGGGACCCGGCCGCCCCGCCACGCGGCGTCGGCCCGTTGTCTCGGGGATGGGGTAGAACTTAACCATGAATGTGCGCACCCCTGACCCGAATCCCGGCTGGCTCTCCGACGACGACTTGTTCGAGGCGCGCGGCAGGCTGCCGATGGTCTATGTCGAGGCCGTTCCGGTCCGGCTGGACCCCCTGGGGTTCGTGAACGAGGTCGGCACCCTGCTGCAGGCCGACGAGGACGGCACCATGGTCCGCTCCCTGGTTTCCGGCCGGGTGCTGTACCGCGAGACCATCCGCGCCGCGCTGCTCCGCCACATGGAGAAGGACCTGGGCCCGCTCGCGTTCCCGCAGCTGCCGGTCAGTCCGGTGCCGTTTACCGTGGCCGAATACTTCCCGTCCCCGTCCCACACCGGCTTCACCGACGACCGCCAGCACGCCGTCGCCCTGGCCTACATCATTCCCGTTACCGGCGAATGCTCCCCGCGCCAGGACGCCCTGGAGCTGACCTGGATGACCCCGCAGGAGGTCATGAGCTCGGACGTTCAGCTGGAATTCAGCGGCGGACGCGGCGCCCTGATCCGGCAGGCCTTGGCCTTCGCGGGAGTCGGCAACTAGCAGGCTCCCCCTGGCCTGCCGCCGCCCCGGGACGCTCGGCGCGTCCCCTGCGTCCCCGACTTCGCGCACCCGATTTTGTAGACTGTAGGGCGGACCGCAAGAGAACTTTAAGGACTCCCGATGACCCACCCCCCAGCCTCCCGGAACTACAGTGAACAGCAGGCTGGATCCCTACGGGCCGGCGACCACCTGATCCTGCCCGACGGGAACCGCTCCGCCGAGGTCTATCAAGTGGACGTCGAAACCGACGATTTCGGCACGCCCGCGATGGTCCTGGCCACCCTCAGCGGCGGCGGCGTGCTGCGGATCGCGGCGGGATCAACTGTCCGGACCACCCCGGATGCCGAGCCCGGCGCGGACACCCCGGAAGCCGCAGGTTTCCTGCCCGCCGGAACCGCTGACGCAACGCCCGCGGAGCACGGTGCCCCCGGAACGTCCGACGAGGACGTGCCCGGCGCCGTCCTGTCCGACGCAGGTTCGTCCGGCGCCGTTTTGCCTGACGCCGTCTTGTCTGACGCCGTTTTGTCTGACACCGCGCCGACCGCCGCCGTCGTCGTTCCGCCCCAGCCTGCGGCGCCGCCCGCGGTGAGCGGTCCCAGCGACGCGGATCTGGCCCTCATCCCTGCCCCGGACGGCACACCGGAGTCTGTCGTGGAAGCCGCGGCCGCGGCCCACCCGGGCGCCGTCGGGGTCCTCCTGCTCAGTGAACGGCTCGCCAAGGGCATCAACACCAAGTCCGGCAGCTGCCTGAAGGATCTCAGCGACCTCGCGCATGACCTGTTCATCACCCTCAAGGACGCCGACAACGCCCTGGCGGTCGCGGACCTGCTCAACGTCCTGCCGTTCGACGGCAACCCGGGCCGCTGGGCCTCGGTGGAGTCCTCCCTGGCGCTGTCCAGCTACATTTGCCGCCAGCTGGGCCAGCCCGAACGCGCCGGGATTTACGAGAAATTCCTCCGCGCGCCGGAGGCCATGGAAGCGGACCCGTTCAAGGCCAGGATCAACGCCAAGGTGCGTCAGCGCTCGCTCAACGAGCCCAACCTGTACGACAAGGAAATCTTCCGCTCGATCGACAACGCGAATCCGGACGCGGAACGCGAATGGCGGCTCCTGCGCCTCGAGGCCCTGCTGGTGCTGCGCGCGCACGGCGGCTCCGAGACCATCGGCGCCGCCGAGCTGGACCGGCGGATCGGCAACGAGCTCGACTCCGTCCGCGCCTGACGTTCGGGGCGTGAGGTCGCGGACGCGAGGTTTTGGAGGGCCCTACCCGTCGCGGGCCCGGAGTTGTAGATTCACCCCATGACGAACAATCTGAGCGTTGTGATCAACTCCGACGCGCAGCAAGTTTGGACCATGCTGCGCGAACCCGCCAAGATCGCCCAATGGCACGGCTGGGTGGCCGATGACCAAGAGGCCGAAATCAACGAAATCTACTTCGGCCCCAATGTGGTCGAAGGCGCGGACCACACCTCCCTGGTGGTCGATGGCGGAGACGTCTTCACCGTGAAACCTGTCCCCACGGGCACGGAGGTCAGCGTCACCCGCGCGGCGATCGACCACAATTCCGAGTGGGCGGCCTGGGATGAGGACATCACCCAGGGCTGGCTGACCTTCCTCCACCAGTTGCGCTTCGCCCTGGAACGGCACCCGAACGGCAGGCGCAGGACCCTCTTCTTCTCCGTACCCGGCTCCGGCGGGTCCGCGATAGAAAAACTCGGGCTCAGCGATGTCCCCTCCCCTGGCGACCCGTATTCGCTCACCCTGCCCACGGGTGAGGAAATCTCCGGCAAGGTGTGGTTCCGCAGCAACCACCAGGTCGGCCTGACGGTCCACAACTACGCCGAGCACGGGGAAGGCCTGCTGATTGTGGCGGACCAGCCCGCGATCGCTGATGTCCGGCCCGACGGCGGATCCCTCGCGATCGTCTCCACCTACGACCTCGGGGCCCACCAGCTGGAGGCAATTCGCAATTACTGGGACAAGTGGCGGGCTGAGAACTACCCCACATCGGATCCCGTCCAATAAGGCAAGAGCTGCGTTAGCTGGCACACTTGAACCGTGCCAGCCAATCCTGACTCCAATCCTTTGCCCGCCGCGGCCGCCGCGCCCGCCCAGCAGTCCGAGTTCTCCTTCCGCGTGGGCAAACGCCTGAGCGAGGCGTGCCCGCCGTCGGCCGGGCAGATTGCCGCCAACGGCGGGGAGTTCCTGGGCCGGACCGGCACCATCACCACCCCGCACGGCGAGATCCAGACCCCGGCGTTCATCGCCGTCGGCACCAAGGCCACGGTCAAATCCGTGCTGCCCGAATCCATCGCCGAGCTCGGCGCCCAGGCCGTGCTGTCCAACGCCTACCACCTGTACCTGCAGCCGGGCGCGGACATCCTGGACGAGGCCGGCGGCCTGGGGGCGTTCATGAACTGGCATGGGCCCACGTTCACCGACTCCGGCGGCTTCCAGGTGATGAGCCTGGGCTCGGGGTTCAAAAAGGTCATCGACATGAAATCGGTCGACCATTCGGGGCCGGACGACGCCGTGGCCCCCGGCAAGGAACGCCTGGCCCACGTGGACGAGGAAGGCGTGTGGTTCAAGAGCCACCTCAACGGCGACCGGCACCGCTTCAGCCCCGAGATCTCGATGAACGTCCAGCACCAGATCGGCGCGGACATCATGTTCGCGTTCGACGAGCTCACCACGCTGCAGAACTCCCGCGGCTACCAGGAGGAGTCCCTGGAGCGGACCCGGCGCTGGGCCGAGCGCTGCATCACCGAGCACTTCCGGCTCACGAACGAGCGCGCCGGCAAGCCCTACCAGGCGCTGTTCGGCGTGATCCAGGGCGCCCAGTACGAGGACCTGCGCCGCAAGGCCTGCCGCGACCTCGGCGCGATGAACTTTGACGGCTTCGGCATCGGCGGCGCGCTGGAGAAGGAGAACCTCGGCACGATCGTGCGCTGGTGCAACGAGGAGCTGCCGGAGAACAAGCCGCGGCACCTGCTGGGCATCTCCGAACCGGACGACATCTTCACCGCCATCGAAAACGGCGCGGACACCTTCGACTGCGTCTCCCCCACCCGGGTGGCCCGCAACTCGGCGTTCTACCACCCCACCGGCCGCTACAACCTCTCCGGCGCCAAGTACAAGCGCGACTTTGGCCCGCTGCAGGAAGGCTGCGACTGCTACGCCTGCCTGAACTACTCCCGCGCCTACATCCACCACCTGTTCAAGGCCAAGGAGATGGTCTCGGCCACGCTGATCTCCATCCACAACGAGCGCTTCGTGGTGAAGATGGTGGACGACGCCCGGCTCGCCATCGAGGCCGGCAACTTCTTCGAGTTCAAGGCCGAGACCCTGGGGCAGTACTACTCGTAGGGCATCCTGGCCTCGGTCCGGGTCTTCATCTGCGCCGGAACCTCTTCGGATATCCTGACGGCATGCTCATTGAGATTCCTGCCGCAGACGGCACTGCCGAGGCCCTGGTGGCCCGCCCCTCGACCGGCGCGGGCCCGTTCCCGGGTGTCATCCTCTACATGGACGCCTTCGGCCTGCGCCCCCGCATCCAGGACATGGCGCAGCGCATCGCCGACTGGGGCTACGTCGTGCTGGCCCCCAACGTCTTCTACCGCGAAGGGACGGCAGCCGAGCTGGCTCCGGAATCGGACATGAGCACCCAGGAGGGCCGCGAGGCGGCCGGGGCGGCGGCGTTCCCGCGGGTCGGACGCCTCACCACGGACAAGGCGCTGCCCGACCTCGCTGCGTGGGTGGACGCGCTGGGCAGCCTCGGCGGCGTCGCCCCCGGCCCGATCGGCGTCGTCGGCTATTGCATGGGCGCACGGCTCGCTGTGCGCACGGCAACGGCCCACCCGGACGCGGTGGCAGCCTGCGGCGGCTTCCACGGCGGCGGTCTCGCGACCGCCGACCCGGACAGCCCGCATCTCGGACTCGGCAATGCCCGCGCCCGGTTCGTCTTCGGCCACGCCGACCATGACCAGAGCATGGGTCCCGACGCCGTTGCCCGGCTGGGTGAGGCCCTGGACGCGGCCGGGCTGGAGGCCGTCAACGAGATCTACGCGGGGGCACCGCACGGCTATTCGATGGCGGACACCTCCGCGTTCCATGCGGAGGCCACGGAACGGCACTTCCGCGAACTCCGCGAGCTTCTTGACGGGACGCTCAAAGCCTGACGGAAGCATCCCGCCGCTGCGCGACGCCCCAGCTGCGTCTCCGGCTCGCGGGTTTCCTGGCCGTCAGTTCGTGAGGCGCAGCGACGCCGTGAGCGCCGCGTCGGCTGACACGGCCGCCCTGTTCGCGGCCAACGACACCATGGCCCTGGGCGCCTTCGCCGCCGCCAAGGCCCGCGGCTTGTCCGTCCCGGCGGATCCCTCCGTGATCGGCTCCCGGACGACGTCTCTTGGCGCAGGCTTCCCGCGATTCAACGCGGCCGTGCCCCCGCACTACCCGTCCGGCACAAAACGTTCACACTGTAAACGCTCCGGGCGTGGTGGCAGGATGGGGCCATGAAGTGGACCCATGCCTGACACCGCGGTTTCCACGCGCGCCCTCGTCAAGCGGTACCGCGACGTCACCGCCGTCGACTCGCTCAACCTCGACGTCCGCCGCGGCGAAATCTACGGGTTCCTCGGCAGGAACGGGGCGGGTAAAACGACCAACATTCGCATGCTGCTCGGCCTGATCCGACCGAGCGGCGGAGAGGTGACCGTCCTCGGCCGGCGCATCATCCCTGGCGAGACGGGCGTGTTCGCCCGCGTCGGCTTCCTCGTTGAGACCGCGACCGCCTACCCCAACCTCACCGTGCGCGAGAACCTCGACATCCAGCGCCGGCTCACCGGTTCGCCGCCCCAGTCGGTCGCCGACTCGATTGCGCTGCTGCGCCTCGATTCTTACGCCAACCGGCGCTCCGGGCAACTCTCGCTCGGCAACAAGCAGCGCCTCGCCCTCGCCCGCGCGCTGCTGCACTCCCCCGAGCTGCTCGTGCTCGACGAGCCCGCCAACGGTCTCGATCCGGCCGGTATCGTTGAGATCCGCGAGCTGCTCCGCTCGCTCGCCGACGACCGCGGCGTCACGGTCTTCATGTCGAGCCACATCCTCGCCGAGGTCGCCCACCTGGCCGACCGTATCGGCATCGTCCACGACGGCCGCCTCCTCGAGGAGTCGTCGCGCGAGGAACTCGCCGCGAACGCACGCGCCTTCGCGGCCGACGCCTACACCCCGGAAGAGCGCGAGCAGGCGCTGCTCACACTGGATCTGGAGCGCTACTTCCTCGCGCGCACGGGCGATGCGCGCACGGGCAATGACCCCAAGAGCGGCGCTTCGTCCACGGGCGGCGCGGCCTGATGATCGGTCAGGTTTTCGCCACCGAGTTCATGAAGCTCCGCCGCGCCAAAGCGACGTGGGCCACCCTGGCGGTGCTGGCACTGATGCCCCTCGGCATCGCGCTCTTCATGTGGATCGTGCGCGAACCGGGGCGGGCGGCCCAGCTGGGGCTTCTGGGCACCAAAGCGAGCCTCGCCGGGCTCGAGGCGACGTGGCCCGAATATTTCTACATGCTCACGCTGGTCTTCGGCGTCGGCGGGATGCTGCTGCTGGCGTTCATCGTCGCCTACCTGTTTGGCCGGGAGTACCGGGATGCCACCGCCAAGAACATGCTCGCCTTGCCCGTGGCCCGTCACTGGTTCGCCGTCGCCAAGCTGGCGGTCGCTGCGTTGTGGTGGATGGCGCTTATCGTTCTCGTCCTCGTCGAGGCGATGGCGATCGGACTGGCGTTGGGGCTCCCAGGGTTCTCGGCGGAGCTGGCCGCGGCCGGAATCACTAACGTGTTGCTCGCCGCGACGATCTCGTTCCTGCTCGCGCCCGTGGTCGCCTGGATCGCCGTGTGGAGCCGCGGCGAAGTGGCTCCCATCGCCTTCTCGCTCGTGATGCTGGCCCTGGGCAATCTGTTCGGCAAGACCGGCTGGGCGGAGTGGTTCCCCTATTCGATCGTCCCACTGTTGATCGGCATGGTGGCCGACCCTGTAGGCACGCTCCCGGCGGGCAGCTACTGGGTGCTCGCCGGGACGTTCGTAGCGGGCACCGCAGCCACGATCCTGCAACTGCGGTTCGCCGACAACGCCCAGTAGCCCGGGCCCGGCACCAGCGCCAGTAGCACCGCCAGCCCTAACGACGACGGCGGGCCGCCGGCTCCCGGAACGCACGTCCCTGGCCGGCGGGCCGCCGTCGTTCTCCTCCGCGGTATTCACCGCGTGGTGGTTCTAGCGGCGCGAAGCGTCGATGAGGGCGTTGTCCTCGCCAGCGTCCTTGCTCGTGTCTTTGCCCGCACCCGACGCCCACGCGTGACCCTGTTCGTGGTCCAGGTGGGTGGACTTCTTGTTCCTCAGCGCGAAGATGTAGACCAGCAGGGAGATGCCGATCGCCACAGTGACGTAGGTGAAGAAGAGTTCTTCCTGGCCGGCCTTCTGCAGCGCCGCGCCGATCAGCGGGACGGTGCCGCCGAAGAGGGAGTTGGCAATCGCGTAGCCCAGGCCGACGCCGAGGGCCCGGATCGACGCCGGGAAGAGCTCCGCCTTCACCAGGGCGTTGATGGAGGTGTAGCCGCCCACGATCAGCAGACCGCCCATCATGAGCAGGAATGCCGTGAACGGATCCTTGGTGCCGGCGAGGGCGGACAGGAGCGGCCAGGTGAACAGGACGCCGGTGATGCCGAACCAGAGCAGCAAGGGCTTGCGGCCCACCTTGTCCGAGATGATGCCGTAGACCGGCTGGAGCAGCATGAAGATGAACAGCGCCCAGAAGTTGATGACCGAGGTGTCGGTCTTGGCGATGCCGGAGGTATCGTTCATGAACTTCAGGATGAAGTTGGTGTACGTGTAGAACGCCACCGTGCCGCCGAGCGTGATCCCGATGCAAATCATGAGCGGCTTCCAGTAGCTGGTGAACAGCAGCTTCATGGTGCCCGGCTGCGCCTCGCCCGGCACCGTGGGGGCCTTGGCGGCTTCAATCTGTTCGGCCGAGAGGGTCTCCTCCATGGAGCGCCGCAACCACAGGACCACCAGTGCGGCCACGCCGCCCACCGCGAACGGGATCCGCCAGCCCCACTCGCTCAGTTCCGCCTTGGGCATGGCGTTTTGCAGGATGACCAGGACCAGCAGGGCCAGCATCTGGCCGCCGATCAGCGTCACGTACTGGAAGCTGGAGAAGAAGCCGCGGCGCTTGGTAGTGGCGGCCTCGGACATGTAGGTGGCGCTGGTGCCGTACTCACCGCCCACCGAGAAGCCCTGGATCACGCGGATGAGCACCAGCAGGATCATGGCCCACAGGCCGATCACATCCTGGGTGGGCAGCACGGCGACGGCGAAGGAGCCTGCCGACATCATGGTCACGCTCAGTGTCAGGGCGGCCTTGCGGCCCCTGCGGTCGGCGTACCGGCCGAAGAACCAGGCGCCGATCGGGCGCATGAGGAACGACGTCGAGAACACGGCCATCGCCTCGAGGCCGGCCTGGAGCTCGTCCTTGGAGTTGAAGAAGTGCGCCTGGAAGTAGGCCGCGAAGACGGTGTAGACGTAGAGGTCGTACCACTCGACGAGGTTTCCGGCCGAGCCTTTGAGGATGTTGCCGACGGCTTTTCGGGTCTGCGCCGCTTCGGACAGTTGGGTGCTCATCAATGAACCTTCCTGGATCCGGCGCCGCCTGCAAGCAACACCGCCCGCCACCCTAGTCCGGGTGATCCGGAACACTCGGGTTTTGTTCATATTGTTCATGGAATGGCTGTTCAACAGCACAATGCGGGCGGATTTGGCGGGATGGCAGGATGGGACCATGACTTCTACCGCATTCGACTCCACCGCCCGAGCGGTTGGCGCTGCTGCTTCCGAACCAGCTTCCGATACAGCTGACGCTGTTGCTCCCGCTACCGCATCCTCTCCCGCCGTCGCGCTGACCATCGCAGGCTCAGAAGCGACCGGCGGCGCCGGCGCGCAGGCTGACCTGAAGACGTTCCAGGAACTCGGCGTCTTCGGGATCGCGAACCTGACCTGCATCGTGTCCTTCGACCCCAAGGACAACTGGAACCACCGCTTCGTCCCGGTGGACCCGCACGTCATCGCGGACCAACTGGAGGCGACGACGGCGGCCTACGGCGCCGCGTCCGGCGCACCGGCGGTGCTGGACACCGTGAAGATCGGCATGCTGGGCAGCCCCGCGACGATCTCGACCGTGGCCTCGGCGCTGGCCGGCGGGCAGTTCGCCAACGTGGTGCTGGATCCGGTGCTGATCTGCAAGGGCCAGGAGCCGGGCCACGCCCTGGACACCGACCAAGCGCTCAAGTCCCAGATCCTGCCGCTGGCCACCTTCGTCACGCCCAACCACTTCGAGGCCGAGTCGCTCTCCGGACTGGACATCACCGACGTCGAGTCGCTCAAGGCCGCCGCGGTCCGCATCCATGAGCTCAGCGGCGCCGCGGTACTCGCCAAGGGCGGCGTGCGGCTGGAAGGCCCCGACGCCGTCGACGTCTACTACGACGGCGAAACGCTGGAAGTCCTGTCTGCCCCGAAGGTGGGCGACGTGGCCGTGTCCGGCGCGGGGTGCTCGCTGGCCGCCGCGGTGACGGCAGAGCTGGCCAAGGGCGCGACGCCGCTGGCGGCAGCCCGGACGGCCAAGGAGTTCGTGACCGCGGGAATCCGGAACCGGGTGGCCTCGGGTGCCCCGTTCGACGCCCTCTGGCAGGGCGGCCCGCGCTAACCCGTCAGATGCGACGCTCCCTCACGTTTGGCAGCTTCCATCCGGACGCTCCCTCACATGGTGCGGGAGCGTCCGTTTTTAGCCTGCCGGATCCGAGGGAGCGTCTCATCATGAGCGGGGATCGGCCACGGTGCCCATAAACAGCGGGAGCCCGGTCTCGACGTGGACGATTTCGTACTGGAACGGCCGGTCGAAACGGATCACCTTCGTCGGGACTGTGCCGCTCGTCGCCTCCGCGTTGATCTGGGTTACAGCTGCGGCAACGGTGCCCTTCTCCGCCACGGTGATGTTGGCGGACTGCCCGGCCTGCTTGATCTTGAGGCCGGGCTGGATCGAATCGAAGTCGATCTCGGTTTGCAGCATTTCCCGCAGCCCCAGGGAAGCGAAGACCTTGCGCAGCTCAAAGTTGCTCTTGTGATCCCACCTCGGCAAGTAGAGCTGCGTCGGCGACGGGGCCGCGGAGTCAAGGGCCCGGGCAACGTCCGCGAAGACTTCTGCCCCGGGCGCGGCAGCCCCGGCATCCGGCAGCAGGAGCCGCATCACGAACCCCTCGGCGTAAGGCAGCTGCACCGCCAGCCAGCCCGCACCCTGAACTGAGGCAACGTCCTGAACGCCGGACATGGTGGGCACGGAAACCTGCCGGCCGCGCTCCGTCGTGAAGGGCAGTTCGGAGGTGTCGGCCGGGTCGAAGGGGACCTTCCAGGCCGAGGCAAAATACACCGCGTTGAGCACGCTGAGGGTATTTTTGCGATCGTACTCCGCGGGCGCTTTCTTGATCCGTCCGCCGGTGTTCTTGTCCACCCAGGCGTCGATCGCGGGCTGGGTGGCGGCCTGGTCCTGGAAATCCACCGGGTACACGCCGGTCCCGTAATACCGGGCGAGGGAGTGCAGATAGTCCTCCCCCGTGGGCACACCCTTGTCCACGAACAGGCCGTTTGCACTGTGCAGGACGGGCTGGCGCGGAGGATTTTTTTCGTCCACCGAGCCGGGATCGCCGTCGAAAGCTTCGAGGGACGCGAGCAGCGCGCTCATGGCTTCGTCGCGGTGGTCCGCGGGGAGACCCAGGGTCCGGTCCATCTCGGCAGCCGTCATCCCGGTCGCTCCTGTCCGCAGCATGGCCAGGGCAATCAGCAGGCTGCCCGGGGACGCAACCACGTTGCCGTTTCCGGAGTCCCCGCCGTCGGCCAGGAGGGCGGCGCCCAGCTTCCGCGCCGACACCCGGAGTTGAGCCAGCTCGCCCGGGTAGTCTGATTGCTCCGCCGAAACGCGTTCGACGCCGTTGGCCTTCAACAGCGCCGGCGGCGATGCCGAGCAGGCTGTCAACGCCAGCGCCACGGCGGCAGTGGCGGCAAGGATCCGTGCCGAAAACTTCAGTTTCATCGCGCCCCCAAGACCCGCACAACAGCGACAGTAAATCGGCGGGGGTCCGCCTACGGCCAGTCAAGCACCGGGTCTGGCAAAGCGCGACCGGACACGAGTCACGATTTGACGGCGTTTTCCCGCCGAAGCGCCAGGTCCGGCCCGTCCACCCACGTCGCGGTGCCCACCTCGAACCGCGTCAGCGCCGCGGGATGTTGCGCAGGTTGCTCCGCGCCATGCTGACGGCCTCGCCCGCGCCCCGGTTCAGGACCACCTTGGACATGGCCGTGGCGAAGCCCAGGACCTGCGCGCCCTTGATCTTCGGCGGGAGGGACAGCGCCTTGGGGTCGGTGATGAGCTCCACGAGGGACGGCCCGGGGTGGGCGAAGGCCTCCCGGTACGCGGCTTCGATCCGGGACGGGTCCGTAACTCGCACGGCATGGAAGCCCAGGGCCCGGGCCACCGCGGCGTAGTTGGCGTCCGGAACGTCGACGCCAAAGTCGGGGAGTCCGTCCACCAGCATTTCGAGTTTCACCATGCCCAGGGTGGAGTTGTTGAAGACCACCACATTCACCGGCAGCCGGTGCGCGGCGACGGTGATGAGCTCGCCCAGCAGCATGGACAGGCCGCCGTCGCCCGAGACCGAGACCACCTGCCGGCCCGGATAGGCGAGTTGGGCGCCGACCGCGTGCGGCAGCGCGTTGGCCATGGAGCCGTGCAGGTAGGACCCGATCAGCCGGCGGGTGCCCAGCGGGTTGATGTACCGCGCGGTCCACACGTTGCACATGCCGGTGTCAGCGGTGAAGATCGCGTCCTCGGCCGCCACCTGGTCCAGCAGCGACGCCGCGTATTCCGGGTGGATCGGCTGCTTCTTCCCCACGTTCCGGGTGTACGCGCCCACGGCCTTGTTCATAAGCCGGTCGTGCTTTTTGAGCATCGCATCGAGGAAACGGCGGCTCTTTTTGGCCTTCAGGAGCGGCATGAGGGCAGCGAGCGTGGGGAGGACGTCCCCGTGCACGGCGACGTCGACGTCGGTCCGACGCCCCAGCTTGTGGGCGGCCCGGTCCACCTGCGCCGTCCGGGTTCCCGGGAGGAACTGGTCATACGGGAAGTCGGTGCCCAGCAGGATCAGCAGGTCCGCGTCCTCGATGCCTTCGGCGGCGGCGCCGTAGCCCAGCAGCCCGGTCATCCCGATGTCGTACGGGTTGTCGTACTGCATGAAGTCCTTGCCGCGGAGCGAGTGCCCGATCGGTGCCCCGATCAGTCCCGCGAGCGAAACCACCTCGTCGTGGGCGCCCTCGACGCCGGCCCCGGCAAAGATTGCCACTTTCTCGGCGGCGTTGATGGCGTCGGCCAGTTCCTGCACACTCGCGGGATCCGGCGTCAGCGTCGCCGGCCGGAATGCCGCTGGGGCCGGCGTTGCGGCCGTCGCCTCCAGGCCGGCGATATCGCCGGGAAGGGTCACGACGGCGACGCCCCGGAGCCCGACGGCGTGCTGGATGGCGCTGTGCATGACCCGCGGCGCCTGTTCGGCGGTGCTGATCAGCTCGGAGTAGACCGAGCATTCGTTGAAGAGCCGGTCCGGGTGGGTTTCCTGGAAGAAACTGCTGCCGATCTGCTTGCTCGGGATGTGCGAGGCGATGGCCAACACCGGGGCCCCGGAGCGGTTGGCGTCATACAGTCCGTTGATCAGGTGCAGGTTGCCGGGCCCGCAGGAGCCGGCGCACACCGCGAGCCGGCCGGTCAGCTGGGCCTCGGCGGCCGCGGCGAAGGCGGCGGCTTCCTCGTGCCGGACATGGATCCAGTCAATGCCGCCCTGTTGCGAGCCGCCGGTCTTGCGGACGGCGTCGACAATCGGGTTGAGGCTGTCCCCCACAATCCCGTAGATCCGCTGCACGCCGGCAGCCTGGAGTTGTTCGATGAGCTGGGTGGCAAGTTCCTTGGCCATGGGTGCACGCTCCCGCGAGGTGGATCGATGAGCTGACACAGGCCAATATAGTCTGCCCCGCTGTCAGCCACGCCCAAAGGGACGCTCCCTCAGCTTCCGCAACAAATCCTCGGACGCCCCCTCACCTGATGTGCGGGAGCGACGCATCGAAAGCCGCAGGAACTGAGGGAGGGTCCCGGTGGAAGCCGCAGGAACTGAGGGAGGGTCAGCTGCCGGAGTGGGCCTGCAGGAACGAGTAGACCTCGGTTTCGTCCACGCCGGGGAAGGCACCCGGCGGCATGGCGGCCAGCAGGTGCGAGTGGGCCCGGGCGGAGGGCCAGGCGTTGCCGGCCCATTCGGCGGTCAAAGAGGCCGGCGGACGGCGGCAGCAGCTTTCGTCCGGGCAGGTGGATTTGGACCGCTCGGTCGTGTCGCGGCCGCGGAACCATTTCACGTGCGCGTACGGCACACCCACGGAGAGCGAGAACTCGCCGTTGGCGGAGCGTTCCGTGCGGGCCGTGCACCAGTAGGTCCCGGCCGGGGTGTCGGTGTACTGGTTGTACGCACTGAACTTGTCCGGCACGTCGAACACCACCCGCGACGTCCAGTTCTTGCAGGACGGCTGGCCCTCGATGGCGCCGGTGTGGTCCTGCGGGAACGTCACGCCGTCGTTCTCGTAGGCCTTGTAGATGATGCCGCTCTTGTGGGTCTTCTGGAAGTGCGTCCGGAGGTCTAGGTGCTGGGTGGCGAGGTTCGTGAACCGGTGGGCGGCCGTCTCGTAGGACACGGCGAAGGCATCCCGGATGTCCTCGACGGCGATTTCCTTGGCCTGTTTGGCCCGCTGCAGGAACTCCACGGTGGCCTGCTCGGGCAGCATGATCGCGGCGGCGAAGTAGTTCGTGGCGACGCGCTGCATGAGGAAGTCCCCGTAGTTCGACGGCGTCTGGTGACCCAGGACGTAGTGGCCCAGGGCCTGCAACAGCACCGACCGGGGGTCGTGATCGCTGCGGACGTTCTGGGTGAGGTAAATTCTGCGGTTCTTAAGATCCGTCACCGAGCGGGTGGAATGCGGCAGGTCGCCCACGTGGTGGAGGCTAAACCCGAGGTGCCCGGCGATGTCCGCGATGACGTGGTGGGACAGCGGACCGCTCGTGTGGCCCACCGAAGCCAGGACCTTCTGCGCCTCGGCCTCATACTCCGGGAAATAGTTGTTCCGCTCCCGCATCATGGCCCGCAGCTCACCATTGGCGCGCCGGGCCTCCTCGGGCGTGGCCACCTGCTCGTTGAGCCGGCGCTCCAGTTCGTGCTGCAAGCCCACCATGGACTCCAGCACGTCCATCGGAAGCCGCGAACTGATGCGGATTTTCGGCAGGTTGAGGGACTCATAGATGGGGCTTCGCTGGTAGCGCTCCAGCTCAATCTCCAGCGCCGCGCGGCGGTTGGGCGGTTCGGCGCCGAGCAGCTCGTCGATGCTGACCCCCAGGGCCGCGGCGAGCTGCTGAAGCAGGCCGAGCTTGGGCTCGCGCTTGCCGTTTTCGATCAGGCTCAGCTGGCTGGGAGCCGTCCCGACGGCGGCGCTCAGGGCATCGAGGGTGAGTCCGGCCGCCTTGCGCAGATGGCGGACGCGGCGGCCCATGCTGATGACGTCCACCTCGGGCGCGGCGGGAGACGGCAGGGGTGAGGCTTGGCGGTTCCAGCTGGCGGGTTGCATTTATTGAGAATATGCGAAGAAGTGCATTTCTTTCCATAGTTTTGGTCTAGAAACCTATTGGAAAGTGAAGAAAAGTAGATCTCACGGAAAGATTCGCATCCGGGACAAACCGGCCAGGATCTGCAGAGTCGCAGACTGGCCGGTCCGGAACCACCAAGGAGACAAAGATGACTGCAGCATTTGAGCCCACCCAGCAGCCCTCCGGCCAGGACACAACATCGCAGGCCGCCGCGCTGGAGCTCGAGTGGGCCGCCAACCCCCGCTGGGAAGGTGTCACTCGGGACTACTCAGCCTCCGACGTCGTCCGCCTCCGCGGCCGCGTCTCCGAAGAACACACGCTGGCCCGCCGCGGCTCCGAGAAACTGTGGAAGCAGCTCACCGAGGAGCACGCTACCGGAAGGTACACCAACGCCCTGGGCGCGCTGACCGGCAACCAGGCCGTCCAGCAGGTCAAGGCCGGGCTCCGCGCCATCTACCTCTCCGGCTGGCAGGTCGCTGCTGACGCCAACAACTCCGGCCACACGTACCCGGACCAGTCGCTCTACCCCGCCAACTCGGTGCCCACCGTGGTCCGCCGCATCAACAACGCCTTGCTCCGCGCGGACCAGATCGAGTTCTCCGAGGGCATCCAGACGGTGGAGGACTGGATGGTCCCGATCGTGGCCGACGCCGAGGCCGGCTTCGGCGGGCCGCTGAACGCCTACGAGCTCATGAAGTCCATGATCCAGGCCGGCGCCGCGGGTGTGCACTGGGAAGACCAGCTCGCCTCGGAAAAGAAGTGCGGCCACCTCGGCGGCAAGGTCCTGATCCCCACCCAGCAGCACGTCCGGACGCTGAACGCGGCCCGGCTCGCCGCCGACGTCGCCGGCACGCCGTCGGTCATCATCGCCCGCACCGACGCCGAGGCGGCCACCCTGATCACCTCCGACGTCGACGAGCGCGACCAGGAATTCATCCTCCGCGAGGGCGGACAGCCGGTCCGCACCCCCGAGGGCTTCTACAAGGTCCGCAACGGGATCGAGCCCTGCATCGCCCGCGCCAAGGCCTACGCCCCGTACTCGGACCTCATCTGGATGGAGACCGGCACCCCGGATCTGGAGCTGGCCCGCAAGTTCGCCGAATCGGTCAAGGCCGAGTTCCCGGACCAGATGCTTTCCTACAACTGCTCGCCGTCGTTCAACTGGCGCAAGCACCTCGACGACGCCACGATCGCGAAGTTCCAGCGTGAACTCGGCGCCATGGGCTTCACCTTCCAGTTCATCACCCTGGCCGGCTTCCACGCCCTGAACTACTCGATGTTCGACCTCGCCCACGGCTACGCCCGGGAAGGCATGAGCGCCTACGTCGAGCTGCAGGAAAAGGAATTCGCTTCCGAGTCCCGCGGCTACACTGCAACCAAGCACCAGCGCGAAGTCGGCACCGGGTACTTCGACGACATCGCCACCGCGCTCAACCCGAACGCATCCACTTTGGCCCTGGTGGGATCCACCGAAGAAGGCCAGTTCCACTAACCCTTCCGACGGCGGCCCTCGCCTCCGCCGGCGGACCGCGTACTCCTCCGCGTGCTATTCCCCATTGCCGCCTCTGCTTCGTTACGACTCGGCCAGGCGGCAATGGGGCCCCTTTTACGCACGCTTCCGGAGCACACGGCTCGCCGCCTCGCGCGTATGTCGCCAATCGCCGTCGAACTTGCTTCTTCTCTAAGGAGATTGAAATGAACAGCTTCACTGACAACTTCACTATCAACGGCATTACGTTGACCGCGCAGCCGATTTGCCGGCAGGGCGAGGTCCTGACGCCGGACGCGCTGGCGTTTGTTGCCAAGCTGCACCGGGCCACGGCCGGGCGCCGGCAGGAACTGCTGCAGGCACGACAAGAACGCCGCCAGCAGATCTCGAAGGGCCAGGACCCGCGGTTCCTCCGCGAAACGGAGTCCGTCCGCAACGATCCGAACTGGCGCGTCGCTCCCCCGGCCCCCGGCTTGGAGGACCGCCGCGTGGAAATCACCGGGCCGGTCGATAAGAAGATGACCATCAACGCGCTGAACTCCGGCGCCAAGGTGTGGCTCGCGGACATGGAGGACTCCTCCACCCCGTCCTGGCGCAACGTGATCCAGGGCCAGCTGAACTTGACGGATGCGCTGGAGCGCCGGATCGACTTCACCTCCCCGGAGGGGAAAGAGTACAAGCTCCGCGCCGCAGAGGAGCTGCCCACGATCGTGGTCCGTCCCCGCGGCTGGCACCTGCCGGAGAAGCACATGCTCATCGACGGCACCCCGATCGCCGGCGGGATTGTGGACTTCGGCCTGTACTTCTTCCACAACGCCCGCCGCCTGATCGCCCAGGGCAAGGGACCGTACTTCTACCTGCCCAAGATCGAGTCCCACCTCGAGGCCCGGCTGTGGAATGACATCTTCATCCTGGCCCAGGACCTGCTGGGCATCCCGCAGGGCACCATCCGCGCGACCGTGCTGATCGAGACCATCACCGCGGCGTTCGAGATGGAGGAAATCCTCTACGAACTCCGCGACCACGCCGCGGGCCTGAACGCCGGCCGCTGGGACTACATCTTCTCCCTGATCAAGAACTTCCGCACCCGCGGACCGCGCTTCGTGCTTCCGGACCGCGGCCAGGTCACCATGACCCAGCCGTTCATGCGCGCCTACACCGAACAGCTGGTGCGGGCCTGCCACAAGCGCGGCGCCATGGCGATCGGCGGGATGGCCGCGGCCGTCCCGAACCGCAAGGACGCCGACGCCAATGCGATCGCCTTCGAGAAGGTCCGCGCGGACAAGACCCGTGAGGCCGGCGACGGCTTTGACGGCTCGTGGGTGGCGCACCCGGACCTGGTGCCGGTCTGCCGCGAGGTGTTCGACGGCGTTCTCGGCGACCGCCCGAACCAGCTGGACCGCCTCCGCGATGACGTCACCCCGGACGACCGCGCCCTGATCGACATCGCCTCGACCACGGGAACCATCACCGAGCAGGGCATCCGGAACAACATCGAAGTGGGAATCCGCTACATCGAGTCCTGGCTGCGCGGCAACGGCGCGGTCGCCATCCACAACCTGATGGAGGACGCCGCCACCGCGGAGATCTCCCGCTCGCAGCTGTGGCAGTGGATCTTCTCCCGGGCCATCACGGACGACGGCGATGTGGTGACCCGCGAGTGGGTGGAGGACATGCTGGACGAGGAGTTCGCCAAGCTGGAGCGCTTCGAAGGGGACCGTTTCGCCGACGCGCGGGACATCTTCGAGGAAGTCACGCTCGGCAACGAGTTCCCGGCCTTCCTGACGCTGCCGGCTTACGACCGCTTCCTGCATGAAGCGCGCGACGGCGCCGACCTCGGCCAGGACAAGACGGCCCTCATCCCGGCGTAGCCCCAGAATTCCGTCCGCTGGGCTGCCTGCCCTTCGCAACAGGCAGCCCGAGATCCGGGTGGCAGCCCAGCAACGGAACACCCCGCAGCGCCGACAACGGCGTCGGACTGACAGTCAGGGCCCATGTTTTCGACAAACATGGGCCTTCTCTGTGGGCTCGGCACGAGGGATCCTCGGCCGCGAGCGCCTCCGGCCAGTGGCGCTGCAGGGCCTAGTGCGGCTTCGGCACCTTGCGCAGGGACAAAGCCGTGCCGGTGATGAACGCCGTCACGGAGCAGAGAATCAGCAGCAGCGGGCCGGTCCAGGCACCGGACACCCCGTGGACGTAGCCCAGGAGCGTGGGCGCCACTGCGCCGAAGGAGTACCCCGTGCCCTGGACGACCGCGGACATCCGGGCCGCCGAGGCCTGGTCCCGGGCGAGCCGGATGATGGCGAGGAAGATCAGCGTGATGCCGCCGCCCTGGGCCACCCCGCCGAGGGAACACCACAGCCACCACAGCTCCGGTGCGAGCAGCAGGCCCACAGGAACGGTGAGCCACAGCAGGCCCAGGGTGAGGCCCACCGCCGTCGTGCTGGCGAAGCGTGCCGCCAGCGGGACGCCCAGTCCCCCCACAATGGCGAGGATCTGGAAGAGCGAGGACCCGGCACCGGCGGCCGACGGCGCCATGCCGAGTTCGTCGGCGAGCAGGCTCGGCAGCCAGGCGGTCACCCCGTAGTAGGAGAACGCCTGCCCGGCGAACCCGAGGGTCAGGGCTGCCGTGATCCACCGCGACGTGAGCTTGCCTGCCGGACGCCCCGGGTCCGCGGCGGGGATGGCAGCAGGAATGAAGGCCCGGCGGCCGACCGCGATGACCCAGACCGCGCCGGCGGTCACTGCGAAGAGGCCGCTCGCGGCGATCGCGGGCCGCCAGCCGAGCAGTTCTGCCAGCGGCGCGGACACCATGGAGGTCAGGAATGAGCCGATGTTCAGCGCCGCGGTATAGGTGCCCATCGCCGCGCCCTGCCGGGCCGGGGTGAAGTCCCGCCGGATGATCAGCGGGACCACGATGTTGCCGATCGTGATGGCTACGCCGAGGATCACGGTGCCCAGCAGGACGAGGGAGCCGCCGCCGGCCGAGCGGACCACCACGCCCAGGAGCACGCCGAGCAGGGTCAAGGTGATGGCGAATTCTGGCCCCAGCCTTCGCCCGGCCAGCGAGGCCAGCGGTGCCGCCAGGGCGAAGCACAGCACCGGGATCCCGGTCAGGAATCCCAGTTCCACCGGGGTGAACCCCAGGTCGTGCTGCATCTGCGCGACAACCGGGGCCACAGCCACCAGAGGGCCCCGCATGTTCAGTGCGATGAGCCCGATCGCGAGCATGAGGAGCCAGCCGCGTGGTGCCCGGGCCGGGTCGCTCATGGAGGGGGCCGTGGCCCGGCGGCCGGGCAGAAAATTAGATTTCATCAGTCCCATTGCTATCACGGGCCCGGCGCCACCGCGGGATGGTGACGGAAATGCGACTCCACGTTTGATTACCTGTGGTCCGTGCCCGCGAGCGAATGCCGGTACGCGACGTCAGGGCCTTGGGCTTGAGAAGCTTCACGGGCGGCCTGCGCGCACGGCCCTCCCTACTTGACGGCACCGGCGGTGAGGCCGGCGACGAAATTGCGCTGCAGCAGCAGGAAACCGACTACGACCGGGATGCTAACTACCAGCGACGCGGCCATGATCTGGTTCCAGTAGACATTGGTCTGGGTGGAGTACAACTGCAGGCCCACGGCCAGGGTCCGGTTGGCGTCTGTGGTCATGACGGAGGCGAAGAGCACTTCACCCCACGAGGTCATGAAGCTGTAGATGGCGACGGCCACCAGCCCGGGCCGCGCGGCCGGAAGGACGACGCGCCAGAGGGCGCCCATAGGTCCGTTCCCGTCAACCTTTGCGGCCTCGTCCAGGTCCCGCGGGATGCCGTCAAAGTACCCTGCCAGCATCCAGATGGCGAACGGCAGGGAAAAGGTCAGGTAGGTGACCACCAAACCGGCACGGGTTCCGACGAGCTGGATCCCCACGGCGGAGTTGACGTTGACGAAAATCAGGAACAGCGGCAGCAGGAAGAGCACACCCGGGAACATCTGCGTCGAGAGGATCGTGGTGGAAAAGACGGAGCGGCCCCGGAAACGGTACCGGGAGATCGCGTAGGCGGCGAAGACCGCGATCACCAGGCTGAGGATGGTTGCCGCTCCCGCCACGATGACGCTGTTGACGAAATACGATGCCAGCGGCACGGTCTTCCACATGTCGATGAACGGGGCGAAGGTCACCGAGGTCGGCCACCAGGTGAAGGGACCCTGAACGTCGGACAGCGGCTTCATGGCTGAGGTGGTCATGACGTAAATGGGAACCACCGTGAAGACGGTCAAGAGAGAGACCACGATGACCCGGAAGGCCTTGGATCCGTTGGTTTCACGCACGCTGGGACCTCCGGTTCAAAACAATCAGGTAGATTCCGCTGACCAGCAGCAGGAACAAGAGCAGCATCACGGACATGGCCGCGCCCGAACCGAAGTTCCAGGTCAGGAACGAGGCGTTGTAGATGTGGAAGGAGATCAGGTCCCCCGCGGGTGGCTGGGCGTTGCCGAACAGCACAAATGGTGTGTTGAAATCGTTGAACGTCCACAGGAACATGACCAGCAGCAGCACCATGTTCACCGGCCTGACCATCGGCAGCGTGATGGAACGCCACTGCCGGAAGGGCTTGGCCCCGTCCACGGCGGACGCTTCGTAGACGTCGGTGGGAATGGACTGAAGTCCTGCCATCAGCATCAGGAACGCGAAGGGCCAGAGCCGCCAGATAGCGACGACGACGACGGCGGCGAAAGAGTTATTGCCGATCAGCCAGAACGGCTTTTCCCCGCCCACACCGAGGTTGTCATAGACAAAGTGGTTGATTGCGCCGGTGTCCTTTTGCAGCATGAATTTCCAGGCGATGATGCCGGCATACATGGGCAAGGCGTAGGGAACCAGGAAGAGTGTGCGGAAGAATCCCCGGCCGAAGAATTTTCCCTGGAGGGCCACGGCGGCCGCCATGCCGAGGGTCCAGGAGATGCCCACCACTAGGACAGTGAAGGCACACGTGACTAGGAAGGACTGGAGCAACGCCGACCCGACGGCGCCGTTGAAGTCCAGGGCAACCTGGTAATTCTTCAGCCCGGTGACAGGAGCGTTGCCCCAATTGGAGATGAACGCCTTGGTCAATTTGAGGAAGCTCATCCAGATACCCGTCACCATGGGGATGACATGGATGACCAGTTCGAAGACGATGGCCGGTGCCAGCAGGGCGTAAGGAAGCCACCAGCCGGACGGACGCGGCCGGCGCCGTTTGGGCGGGGACGCCGGAGGGGCCTCGGTAGTGATGGTGGGTGCCGTTGCAACAGCCACGGGAACTGACCTTTCTGTAGGTGCGGGCGTCCGGACGGGTGGTGCCGGGCGTACCGGCACCACCCGGTGGCGTTAGCCGGCGGCTGCGACCTGTTGCTCAGCCGTCTTCATGGCGGTGCGGATGTCATCCGTGCTCACGGTTCCACCGGAGGCAATCGTGGCGAACATCTGGTTCATCGCCTTGCCGACTGTGCTTTCGAACTGGTCCTCGGCGGGCACCAGCGGAAGCGGCTTGGACTTGGTGGCGTAGATGTCCGAAAAGGTCTTCGCCTCATCTGCGTTGTCGGTGAAGTTTGGGGTGGCGGCGTTGAGCACCGGCAGGGAGGAGAACGGCTTGCCGAGGGCGGTCTGCGTCTCCGCGCTGGTCATGAAGTTCACGAACTTCAGGGCGGCGTCCTGGTTCTTCGTGTTCTTGAAGATGGACAGGTTGATGCCGGCAACGTGGCTGGCCGTCTGGGCACTGGCGTTCGAGGGCGCCGGGAAGGGAACGACGCCGTACTTGTCGCTCGTCATGCCGTTGGCGACGATGGAGCTGTCGGCGTTGTTCTGGTTCAGGATCATGGCCACCTTGCCGGTGGCAAAGTCATTGACTGCCTTGGTCCCGTTGTCGTACTGGGCGTTGCCGATGTTGACAACCTTGTCCTTCTGCATCAGGTCGAGATAACGCTCAATCCCGGTGACCACGCCGTCAGAGGAGAACGTCGGCTTGCCGTCCTTGTCGAAAAGATCCGCGCCGTTCTGGGCAGCGTTGATGAAAGCGAAGTGGGCATTTTCCGTGTAGCTGCCCGCGGCCAGCGCGAAGCCGTACTTGCCCCCGCTGGTGAGCTTCTTGGCGTCGGTGACCAGGTCCTCCCAGTTATTGGGGGGCGTCAGACCTGCCGCCGAGAACATGGCCTTGTTGTAGTACAGCCCATAGGCCAAACCGTAGACGGGAACCGACGTCGGATCCTGGCCGGGGGCCCCTCCGGTGTCCATCGCGGTCTTGACGAACTTGTCCTTGCCGCCGATGGCCTTGAAGGCCGCGTCGTCGAAGGGCATAAAGGCCCCTGTGGACTGAAGGGAAGCCGCCCACGTGTTGCCGATGTTGACGACGTCGGGCGCCTGGCCGGAGGTGACCGCCGTCTGGATACGCGTCTGCAGGTCGTTCCAGCCGATGACCTCAAGGTTGACCTTGATCCCGGTCTCCTTGGTGAACTTCTCCAGTTGAGGCGTCAAAACCTGCTTGTCGTTGTCCAGGCTGGTGCCCTGGTTGCTGGCCCAGTAGGTGATGGTTCCGCCCGAGCCGGAAGCGTCCGAACCCGCGGAAGATGAGGAAGAGGGGTTGCTGTTGCCACCACAGGCGGCTGTCGTCAGCGCTAGCGCCGCGATGGCGGCAGTAGCAGCAAGGGTACGAATTTTCACTTCATGACTTCCTTGTCTGAGATTCGCAATGCGCATTGAGAGTCCGGCCTCCGGACTTTCCACAAAGCTAGTGGAACTTATGTTGATGGTCAATCAAAAGTTCGCTCTCAGGCAGGGAAATTTTTCGGCGGCCACGGAGCAGCGGGAAACCACCGGGCGCGGCAGTGCGGCGGTATGCCCCGGCCGGACGGCGCGGACGGCGGCGCAGATCAGTGGGAGCCCAGTGAGAGCCGGGGCGGGCGGGGCGCGGCTCCGGACCGGTTACGCCTTTTCCAGGAGGGCTTCGATACTCGCCGGGGACAAAACGTCGTCGACCACCAGGCGGCTCGCACCGAGCACTCCGGCCTCGTCGGCGGCCATCGACTGGACAATGCGCAGCCGGGCAGTGGCCAGCGGCAGGGAACGCTGGTACACCACTTCCCGGACGCCGGCCAAGAGGTGTTCTCCGCCTGCAGCCAGCGCACCCCCAATGACGATCACCGAAGGGTTGAGCAGGTTTACGCACGTTGCCAGCACATCCCCCACGTCACGGCCGGCCTGGCGCATGGCCTGGACGGCCTTGACATTGCCGTGGCGGGCAAGCTGGACAACATCCTCGCCGGTTGCGGCGGGCACTCCCTCGGCGGTCAGCGCGGCCGCCACCGCGGGTCCCGAGGCCAGCGCCTCGAGGCATCCGTAGTTGCCGCACCGGCACAGAAGCCCGTCCCCACGCGGCACGCGGACGTGCCCGATGTCCCCGGCAGTGCCATCGGCACCGCGCTGCAGGAGGCCGCCGCTGATGATGCCGGCGCCGATTCCGGTGGCGACTTTGATAAAGAGCAGGCTGTCGACGTCCGGCCAGAAGAATGCCCGCTCGCCCAGCGCCATGATGTTCACGTCATTGTCGACCACGACGTGGGTGTCGAAACTGCGCTGAATATAGTGCGGCACGTCGAAGCCGTCCCAGCCGGGCATGATGGGGGGATTGGCCGGTTTCCCGCTGGAGTGCTCCACGGGGCCCGGCAGTCCGATGCCGATGCCGGCCAGCTCGCGTGCATCCCGGCCGCTTTTTGCCAGCAGCGTGCTGCAAAGTTGCACGACGAGGTCAAGCACCGCTTGGGGCCCGGCGGAGATTTCGATGTCCACCCTGGACTCCGAGAGGACCCGGCCGCTCAGGTCGGTCGCCGCGACCAGGATGTGGGTGGCGCCGACGTCCACGGCCATCACTATGCGCGCGGAGGGCTGGAAGGCAAAGCGCGACGGCGGCCGCCCCCCGGAGGAGAACGCCTCACCGGCCGGACCAATGAGTCCCAGCGAACTGAGCGCGTCAACACGGGCGGCTACGGTTGACCTCGCCAGTCCGGTCAGCTCGGCGAGCTCAGCCCGGGTGCGGGCCCGGCCATCGCGCAGAAGCTGGAAGAGCTCCCCCGTTCGCGACTGGCTGCCCGCTTGCGCGGCAGACGCGGAAATGCGGGAGGACTGCAGCCCGGATACGGGCGGAATTGACATGGGTCAATGTAAACATGACGGGCTTATTCCTGTCACAATCTCCATTATCGATCAATCACCTACGACTTTTGCTTGACTGTCGACAAAAGCTGTTCTAGCTTTACTGGTGCGGCGGTCCTTAACAACCGTTCGCCTCGCACGAGCCAGCAACTGCCGGGATCGGCCTTGGGCCGAAAGCATCTACGCCAGGAGAATCTGTGTCTTACTCCCTTCAGCTTTACACCGTTCGCGGCCCCCTGGAAGAGGATCTGGAGGGGACCGTCAAACGCGTCGCGGAGCTCGGCTACACCCAGGTTGAGCCCTACAACTTCGTGGCCACAGCCGACGCCTTGGCGGCCGCGATGGCCGCGAACGGCCTGACCGCCCCGTCCGGACACGCCCCGCTGCTAAGCCGGGACCAGGACGAAATCTTCCAGGCCGCGCAGAAGCTCGGCATCGGAACGGTCATTGACCCGCACGTGGACCGCGCGCGGTGGACCACCGAGACCGACATCAAGGACACGGCGAAGGCGCTGAACGCGGCTGCCGCCAAGGGCGCCGCCTACGGCATCACCGTCGGCTACCACAACCACGAGTTTGAGCTGGAAAACCGGATCAGCGGCCGCTCGGCCTTGGAAGTGCTGGCGGAGCATCTGGATCCACAGGTGGTGCTCGAGGTGGATACTTATTGGGCCGCCGTCGGCGGTGAAGACCCGGTCGCGTTGCTCGAACGGCTCGGCGACAGGGTGCGCTTCATCCACATCAAGGATGGGCCGCTGACCAAGGAGGACAAGGACCAGGTTGCCGTGGGCGCCGGCCGGATGCCGATCAGGGAGATCATCGCTGCCGCCAAGAACCTTGAAGCCGGCGTCGTGGAACTGGACGATTTCAACGGGGACATATTCGACGCCGTCGGCGAGTCCCTCACTTACCTGAAAGCAGGGAACTAATGGCAACGGCAAGCTCTCCGCGGACCGGTCCCGTCGGCGTCGCCATCATTGGCGCCGGCGTCATCAGCAAGGAATACCTGGGCAACCTCACGAGCTTCCCCGACGTGAAGGTCCACGTCGTGGCCGACCTCTTCGAAGACGCCGCCGCTGCGCGCGCCGCGGAGTTCGGCATCCCCGTCTCCGGCGGCGTCGAGGCGGCCCTGACCCATCCCGACGTCGAAATCGTCGTCAACCTGACCACGCCGGCCGCGCACGTGGAAATTGCCACTGCTGCCGTCAACGCCGGGAAGCACGTCTGGAGTGAGAAGCCCTTTTCGCTGGACCGCGAAAGTGGCCTTGGACTGCTCAAAGCCGCTGACGCCGCCGGTGTCCGGCTGGGTTGCGCGCCGGACACGTTCTTGGGTGCGGGCCTGCAGACAGCCCTGCGGATTATCGCCGAAGGCGGCATCGGCGTTCCGCTGACCGCGTTGACGCTGATGCAGTCCCCCGGCCCGGAGTCCTGGCACCCGAATCCGGCGTTCCTGTTCCAGGACGGCGCGGGGCCGCTCTTCGACATCGGGCCCTACTATCTGACGACACTCGTGCAGACCTTTGGCCCCATCGCCAAGGTGGCAGCCTTCGGGTCCACCTCCCGGCAGAAGCGCGTCATTGGCTCCGGCCCCAAGGCCGGCGAGGAGTTCGACGTCACCGTACCGAGCCACGTCAGCGCGATCGCCCAGTTCGCCGGGGGCGAGTCCTCCCAGAGCATCTTCAGCTTTGACTCCAACCTGCAGCGGGCCGGTTTTGTGGAGGTGAACGGGACCGAGGCGACCATTGCCTTCCCCGATCCCAACATGTTCGACGGCGATATCCTGCTGACGCGGCGCGGCGCGGAGGCGCCCGAGGTCATCGCCGCCGTCGGGTCGAAGTCCTCCCGCGGCACCGGCGTCCTGGAGATGGCCCGGGCCATCCGGGCCGGAGTGCCGCACCGGGCACAAGGACAGATGGCGTACCACGTCCTCGACGCCATGGTCTCCATCGCCGAGTCCATCGAGACCGGAACGTTCATCGACCTGGCCAGCACGGCGTCGGCGGCTCCCCCGCTGCCCGCCGACTGGGACCCGACCGCCGCCACTCTCTAGGATGCCTCCGATGCCGGATCACGAAGCCGCCCCCGGCCCGTCCCCCCTGGGGGTGGCCATGATCGGCTACGCCTTCATGGGCAAGGCCCACTCAAACGCGTGGCGGAACGTGGCCAGCTACTTCGACGTGCCGGCTTTCGAGCGGCGCGTCCTAGTCGGCCGCGACCCCGCCGGGGCCGCGGCCGCCGCCGCACAGTACGGCTGGGCCGAGTCCGCGACGGACTGGCGCCAGGTGATCGCCCGGGACGACATCGACATCGTCGATATCTGCGCCCCCGGCTGGCTGCACGCCGAGATCGCCGTCGCGGCCCTGGCCGCGGGCAAGCATGTCCTCGTGGAAAAACCGTTGGCAAACACCCTGGCCGAAGCCGAAGCCATGGTTCAGGCCGCGCAGGCGGCGCTTGAGCGCGGCGTGCAGTCCATGGTGGGGTACACCTACCGGCGGGTTCCCGCGCTGGCACTGGCCAAAAAACTGATCGGCGAGGGCCGGCTGGGCACCATCCGCCAGGTGCGCGCCAGCTATCTTCAGGACTGGCTGGCCGACGAGCAGGCGCCGATGACATGGCGGCTGCGCAAGGAGTCCGCCGGGTCCGGGGCGCTGGGGGACATAGCCTCGCACGCCGTCGACCAAGTCCAGTTCCTCCTGGCCGACACGGTCACGGACGTCTCCGGCAGGCTGCATACGTTCACCACGGAGCGTCCCGGACCCGCCGGCCCGGAGCCCGTGACGGTCGACGACGCCGCCTGGGCCACCCTGTCCCTGGCCGGAGGCGCTGTGGCCAGCATCGAGGTCTCCCGTGTGGCGCTCGGGAAGAAGAATTCCCTGACGATTGAGGTGTATGGCAGCCGCGGCGCCCTCCATTTCGATCTGGAAACCATCAATGAACTCCAGTTCCTTGACGGCACGGTGCCCGTCCAGGAACAGGGATTCACCCGCATTGTCGTGACCGAGCCCGAGCACCCCTACATCGGTGCCTGGTGGCCGCAGGGCCACGTGCTCGGCTGGGAACACGCCTTCACCCACCAGGCGCGGGACTTCCTCGCGGCGATCGGCGCCGGGACCCCGCCCTCGCCGTCATTCGAGGACGGGCTGGCCGTCCAGCGGATCCTGGCCGCCGTGGAAGAGAGCGCCGCGGCCAAAAGTTCGCTCATCCAGCTCACCCCGTCCGCACGGACCACCCAAACGATTACCGAAGGAGCCTGACGTGCCCCGCCCGTACACCCTGTTCACCGGCCAGTGGGCCGATCTGCCCTTCGAGGAAGTGGCGCGCCTGGCCTCCGGCTGGGGCTACGACGGCCTGGAAATCGCCGTCTCCGGCGACCACCTGGACGCCTGGCGCTGGGACGAGCCCGGCTACGTCGAGTCCAAACTGGCCGTGCTCGAGAAGTACAACCTCAAGGTCTGGGCCATCTCCAACCATCTCAAGGGCCAGGCCGTGTGCGACGACCCCATCGACTTCCGGCACGAAGCGATCGTCGGGGCCAGGGTGTGGGGCGACGGTGACCCCGAAGGCGTCCGCACCCGCGCTGCCGAGGAAATGAAACACACCGCCCGGCTCGCGAAAGCGCTCGGTGTGGACACCGTCGTCGGCTTCACCGGATCCTCGATCTGGCAGTACGTCGCAATGTTCCCGCCCGTCCCGGAGAAGGTGATCGAGGCCGGCTACCAGGACTTCGCCGACCGCTGGAACCCCATCCTGGACGTTTTCGACGACTGCGGGGTCCGCTTCGCCCACGAGGTCCACCCCTCCGAGATCGCCTACGACTACTGGACCACCGTCCGTACCCTCGAGGCGATCGGCCACCGCCCGGCCTTCGGCCTGAACTGGGATCCGTCCCACTTCATGTGGCAGGGCATCGACCCCGTTTCCTTCATCTGGGACTTCAAGGACCGGATCTACCACGTGGACTGCAAGGACACGAAGCTGCGCCCCACCGGACGGAACACCGTCATGGGCTCGCACCTGCCCTGGGGGGACCCGCGCCGCGGCTGGGACTTCGTTTCCGCCGGCCGCGGGGACGTGCCGTGGGAATCGTCCTTCCGCGCCCTGACGGCGATCGGCTACGCCGGCCCCATCTCGGTCGAATGGGAAGATGCCGGCATGGACCGGCTCCACGGCGCCCCCGAAGCCCTCGCCGCGCTGAAGAAATTCGACTTCCCGGCGTCCCACACCTCCTTCGACGCCGCCTTCAAGCAGTAGGGGCACGCCGCACCATGGCGCCGCGGCTGCTGCAGCCCGGGCAGCGCTGCGAGGTCTGGACCGCTTCCGCGGCAACCGGGGCGCGGGAGCTGGCCTTCACCACTGACGAGCTGCTCTTGGAGGCACCCAACTGGACTCCTGACAACGCGCTCATCCTCAACGGGGGCGGCGCACTGTGGCGGCTGGATCTCGGCACCGGTTTACTCGGCCAAGTGCCCGTTAGCGGTGTCCCGGATTTGAACAACGACCATGTCCTGGCGCCGGACGGCACAGGGATCTACCTCTCGGCCGACGACGGCCACATCTACCGCGCCGACCTTGCGGGCGGCCCGGCGACCCGGATCAGCGCGGAGGACGGTTTTTTCCACTTCCTTCACGGCGTAAGCCCCGACGGCGAGCGCCTCGCCTACGTGGGGATCCAGGCCGGGGACTTCGCGACGCCCGGCCGACTCTGGACAGTGCCGTCCGAGGGCGGGGCCGCGGCGGCGATCGACGTCGGGCCAGGACACTGCGACGGGCCGGAATATTCGCCCGACGGCGAATGGATCTATCTCAACACCGAGACGTTCACCAGCCAGCCAGGACACGCCCAACTGGCCCGCGTGCGCTGTGACGGCGGAGGCCTTGAGCGTCTGGTCGAGAGCGAAACAGTCGACTGGTTCCCGCACATCTCCCCCGACGGCGCCTTCGCCGCCTACCTCAGGTTCCCGCCCGGAACCGTCGGCCATCCGGCCGATCTGCCGGTCGAAATCGTCGCCGTCGCGGTGCACGACTGGACCGTGCCCCTGCACACCTGGCCCCTGTTCGGCGGCCAGGGAACGCTCAACGTCAACAGCTGGTCACCGGACTCAGCACGGTTCGCCTTCGTCGCCTACCCGTTGCGCTGACTCATCGACGCAACGTGGCCGGAACCCGGAACAGGCGCTCATTGATGTCCGGAACCCGCCGCGGGCTAGGTAGGGTTTTCGCTATGACGCACCAGATCCGGAGAGCAACAGCGGACGACGCCGGGAGGCTGGCCGCGCTTGCGGCCGTCACCTTCCCACTCGCCTGCCCGCCGGAGTCCCGGCCGGAGGACATCGCGGCGCACCTCGCCAAGACCCTGAGCGAGACCAATTTCCGGACCTACCTGGCCGATCCCGAGATAACGGTGCTGGTGATCGACGCCGACGGCGAGCTCCGCGGCTACAGCCTGCTGGTGGCCCGCCCCACCCGGGACCCGGACGTGACCGCGGTCCTGAGCGAGCTGCCGTGCACTGAACTCAGCAAGTGCTACGTCCACCCCGACCACCACGGACTCGGCGCCGCGGCCGAACTGATGCACGCCAGCATCGGCGCGGCCGCAGGCGCCGGAGCCCGCGGGCTCTGGCTCGGCGTGAACAGCCAGAACGCCCGCGCCATCCGGTTCTACGAGAAGTCCGGGTTCCGCAAGGTCGGCACCAAGTCCTTCCAGCTCGGGACCACCGTGGAACACGACTTCGTCATGGAGCGGCCGGTCACGCCGTGAGTGCCGCCGGGAAGTGAGCAAAACGACAGGACGCCGGGGAATGGACCCGGCGCCGTCGCGGTTGTTGCCGGCATGAAGATTGAGATCTGGTCCGACGTCGCCTGCCCCTGGTGCTACATCGGCAAACGCCGATTCGAAACCGCCCTCGCGGCCTTCCCGCACCGCGACGCCGTGGAGGTGCAGTGGCGCAGCTACCAGCTGGATCCCACGCTCCCGGAGCACTATGACGGCACCGAGCTGGACTACCTGAGCACGCGCAAGGGCATGGCACCAGAGCAGGTATCCCAGATGTTCGAGCACGTGGCGGCCCAGGCCAGGGGCGAGGGGTTGAACTACCGCTTCGACGCCGTCGTGGTGGCCAACAGCTTCACGGCCCACCGGCTGATCCACCTCGCCGCCGCCCACGGCAAGCAGGACGCCGCGAAGGAACGCCTGCTGAGCGACCACTTCGAACGGGGCCTGGACATCGGCAGCCAGGAATACCTGACCGCCCTGGGCTTGGATCTCGGGCTCGACGCCGGCGACCTGGCGGAGCTGTTCAGCACGGACGCCTACGCTGACGACGTCCGGAACGACTTCGCGGAGGCCCGCGCCCTGGGCATCAGCGGCGTCCCGTTCTTCGTGATCGACCGGAAGTTCGGGCTCTCCGGCGCCCAGCCCGCGGAGACCTTCAGTGCCGCCCTCGAACAGGCCTGGCAGGACAGCCACCCGCTGGCCATGGTCGGTTCCGCCGGCACCGAAACTGCGGGCACGGCGGGTACCGCCGGATCCGGCGCGTGCGGCCCCGACGGCTGCCCCGTCTGAACCCTGCCCCATATAAACCCGGCCCCGCCTGAGCCCTGCGCGTATGAACCCTGCCCCGTCTGAGCCCGGCGCGTATGAACCCTGCCCCGTCTGAGCCCGGCGACGCCGAGGTTCGCCGGAAACGCCCGGGTTTCATGGCCGCGCCCTGCTACTCCTGGCGCGCCCGGCCTAGAGTGAACCATGGACACTTCGGCCGGGCCGGACGGGCCCCGGACCTCCCTGTTTACCGACCACTACGAACTCACGATGTTCCAAGCGGCCCTGCACTCCGGCGCGGCGCACCGCAGGTCAGTGTTCCAGGCCTTTGCCCGGGGGCTGCCGGACGGCCGCCGGTACGGCATAGTGGCCGGCACCGGCCGGCTCCTGGAGGGCATCGCGAACTTCCGGTTCCACCAGGACGACCTCGATTTTCTGGCCGGGACCGGGGTGGTCCGGGAGGACACGCTGGACCACCTGGCCGCCTTCCGGTTCTCCGGCGACATCTGGGGCTATCCGGAGGGTGAAGCGTACTTCCCGCACTCCCCCGTCCTGATCGTCGAGTCGACGTTCGCCGAGGCCTGCGTCCTGGAGACCTACGTCCTGTCGGTGCTCAATCATGACAGCGCCATCGCCTCGGCCGCGTCCCGGATGACCAGTGCCGCCGGCGGCAGGCCCTGCATTGAGATGGGATCCCGCCGCACGCACGAGGAAGCGGCCGCCGCGGCGGCCCGCGCGGCCGTGATCGCCGGTTTTGCCGGCACGTCCAACCTGGCCGCCGGGCGGCGGTACGGCCTCCGGACCGTCGGCACCGCGGCCCACTCCTTCACGCTGGTCCATGATTCCGAGCGCGCCGCCTTCGCGGCCCAACTGGCCTCGCTGGGACCCGGTACCACGCTGCTCGTGGACACGTACGACGTCGAAGCGGCCGTCCGCACCGCCGTCGACCTCGCGGGAAACAGTCTCGGGGCCATCCGGCTGGACTCCGGAGACCTCGTGGCCCAGGCGCGGTGGGTCCGCGAACTCCTGGACGGCCTCGGCAATGTGAACACCAGGATCGTCGTAACCTCGGACCTGGACGAATTTTCCGTCGCGGCCCTCCGGTCGGCCCCGGCCGATTCCTACGGCATCGGCACATCGCTGGTGACGGGGTCCGGGGCGCCCACGGCCGGCATGGTCTACAAGCTGGTGAGCCGGGCCGGTGACTCCGGCGGGCTCATCGCCGTGGCGAAAACCTCCAAGGACAAGATCAACGTCGGCGGCCGCAAGTTCGCGGTGCGCCGCCTGGATGAGCGCGGTACCGCCACCCACGAGGTTCTCGGCGTGGAGCACCCTCCGGCGGGCGGCGGCCACGGGCGTCCCCTCCTGAAGCAGTTCATGAAGGACGGCGAAATCCTGCCCGGATGGACCGGGCCGGACGCCGTGGGCCGGGCCCGGGAGCGGCACACGGCCTCCATGGCGGAACTCCCCAGGGTGGTGGACCGGCTGCAGCCCGGGGAGCCGGCCATCCCGACCATTTACGAATGACCAGCCTCGCGTTCCGCATCACGAGTGACGTCCCGGACCCGCTGACGGTCGAATCAATCAGGCGCTGGCAACGGCGAAGAGCCCGACGACCCCTAAAAGATAGAGGACGAGGACGACGAGGGAATCCATTCCCATGCCGAAAATCTTCTTTTTGGGCCGGAAGATGAGTCCGAGGATGTAGGTCAGCGTCAGCAGGACCGCCAGCGCGGTGAGATAGATATCGGTCGCCTGGGCTTGGGGCAGGACGGGGCGGCCCGTGATGAGAACGGCCACGAGAAACAGGACTGGCAAGAAGGCGTTGCCTCCGAAAATGTCGCTGAAGGCCAGTTTGTAGTCCCCTTGTTTTACTGATGCCAGACCTGTGGAAATCTCGGGCAGTGATGTGGCGAGGGCCAGGAAGGTGGCTCCGAAGAGTACCCCCGACAGCCCGATATGTCCCGCGATTGCGCTCCCGCTGGTTTCCAGGGCCACGCCTGCCCCGAGCGTCGCGAGGGCCGCGACGCTGAAGATGAGGACGGATGCAGCCGTGCTGAGTTGGCTGTTTCGCTGGGTGGTCTGTTTCTTGGAGTGCCCTTTGGGTTTCTCCTGGGCGCCTGTAGCTTCGCCTTGCTGGTGCCAGGGAAGACCCTTTTGGGAGCGTCGGACCAGAACCAGCCCCAGTATCCAGATCACGGCGATGAGAATTGGGGCTGGCGTGAGGCGGAAGGCAACCAGGTTGTTGGGCATCTGACTGCCGGCAATCACGACGGCGAGAACCGCGACGACGGTTACTGCCTCGATGACCAGCGCCAGGGATGCGGCCTTGTAACTGAGGGGTTCGGTGCCCCTTGTCCCGAACACGTCAAGGATGACCAGCACGACGGTCTGGATGGCGATACCACCCAGGATGTTCCCGACCGCGACGCCAATATTGTTGGAAGCGGCCGCGCTGACCGTGATTGCGATTTCCGGCAGGTTCGTGGCGATCGCGAGCAGGATCAGCCCGCCCAGGGCCGAGCCGAGGTGGAGCCGGTCATCCAGCACGTCCGTCTGCTTCGAAAGCTGGATCCCCGCCACCCAAATGACCGCTCCAGCGCCCGCAAAAATGAGCAGCAGGACCGCCAACGGCAGTGATTCCATCGATGTTTCCCCTTCGTCCCTGAAGCCATATAGGCGGTCCCAGATACTTCCAGAGGGTCCCCGCCCGCTCGCGCCCAGCCTATATGACGGTCTCTCCCGCGACCTGAAGCGATGCTCGGCTCTATCCGGTGATGGAGTTGATCCGTGTCTGTGGAGTTTCAAAAAGACCAGCAGTCGGCACGGACCGTGTCACAGTACCCCCACCCCCCCGATTTGGTGACAGATCGCGCTAAAGTGTCCGTATGCCCAGGATTTCGGCCGCGAGCAACGCCGCCCAACGTGCCGAGACCCAGCGTCGCATCCTGACCGCGTTCGGGGAACTCCTCTTCACGCACGGGCTGCCCGGCCTGACCATGACCGACGTCGCGCGCCACGCCCGGATCGGCCGGACCGCCGTCTACAACTACTATGCGGACATCGAAGAGCTCCTCATCGCCTATGCGCTGGACGAGACGGAGCGGTTCCTGCTCGACCTTCGCGAAGCGCTGGATTCGCTGGAGAACCCGGTGGAGCGGCTGGCTGTCTACGTCCGGGCCCAGGTGGCGGACCTGAGCCGGCGCCACCTGCCGCCGGGACCCGCCATGGCCGCGGTGCTCTCGCCGTCGTCGTTCGCCAAGCTCGCGGACCACGTGGGCGAGCTCAGCGTGCTCCTGCAGGGAATCCTGCGCGACGGAATGACCCAGGGCTACCTGCCCGAGTCGGACATCGCCCAGCTTGCCCAACTCATCCACGGCACGCTGTCCTCGAGCGCCGCCCGGGGCGACGGCGCGGGCCAGGACGCCGAAGCCGAAGCCCGGCTCGCCCGGACGGTGCGCTTCGTCCAGTTGGGGGCCGGGGCCAGGTTCGACGACGCCGGCCGTCCGGTCCGCGTCCGTAACTAGCGGGTCGTGGGCGGCGCCGTCGGCTTGGGGGTCACCTTGGACTGGTCCGCGACGGGACGGTTCTCGCGGGGGCAGCTGAGCCGGCCCGGCGTCTGGTCCACCAGTTCCGGCCTGGTCAGTCCCTTGAAGTCCTCGGTCAGTATGACATCCACGCTGGCGTCGGTGCGGCCGTCCTGGACGTAGTCCGAGCCGGGCACGTTGCGCTGGACGCTGAAGGCGGCCGACTGGCCCGCGGCGCCGGAGACCACTAGGGCCACGCCGCGGAAGCTCGACGACGTGTTCCCCACGGCGCGCACGGCGAACTTCCGGTCGGAAAACTCTTTGGCGATGCTCCGCGCCAGGCCGGCCCGGCTCGTGGAGTTGTAGACGTTGAGGGTGACCTTCCCCGGCGGCGTGTAGTCGTACGTGGCTGCGGGGCACACCGACGCTGCCGCCTTGCTCCGCTCCGTCGCGGGAAGCTTGATCTGACCGTTCATGATGCCCAGGGCCACCACGATCGCCGCCACGATGAGGCCGACAAGCATCACCAGGACGGCGCCATGCAGGATCCTGCGGCGCAGCCGAACCGGATTGGTCCCCGGGTCGTCCTGCTCCACGAACGTGGCCCGCAGCTCGGAGCCACTGATCACGCGGTGCCCGTGCAGGACAGTGACATCTGGCGGCTTCCTAGCCATTTATCACGAGGACCCGCGCGTGGATCGCGGTGCGCTGGTGCAGTGCGGTGCGGACAGCCCGGTGCAGGCCGTCTTCAAGGTAAAGGACGCCGCGGTATTCCACGACGTGCGGGAAGAGGTCGCCGAAGAAGGTGGAGTCCTCGGCCAGCAGGGCTTCAAGGTCCAAGGTGCGCTTCGTGGTCACCAGCTCATCGAGACGGACCGGACGAGGCGGCAGGGCCGCCCAGTCCTTGGGCGTGTTGTAACCATGGTCGGGGTACGGGCGTCCCTCGCCCACAGCTTTGAATATCACCCTGCCAGCCTAGGGAACTTGAACGCCCAAAGGAATCGAAGTCCCCGGCCGGCGTGAGGTTGTGGCCAAACGGTAACCATTTGTCACACGCCGCCCTGCCGCGTGTCACACCAAGTGCCGGGGCGTCGATCTTCTCGACACTTCGCGCAAAGCCCCGACACGGCTGAGAGAATAACGGTATGACTTCGCCCGAAACTTCCCCACTTCCGTCACCGCAGGCCCCTGTCCTGGCGCTGCTGCTCGACGTTGACGGCCCGGTTGCGAGCCCGGTCACCCGCGACGTGCAGCCCGGGATCATCGCGGATCTGTTGGCGCTTGCCGCCGCCGGCGTGCCGGTCATCTTCAATACCGGCCGTTCGGACGCGTTCATCCGCGAGCAAGTCATGGAACCCATGATCGCGGCCGGCATGCCCGCCGCCACCGTCATCCACGCCATTTGCGAGAAAGGCGCCGTCTGGTTCAGCTATACCGCGGAGGGCCCCGGCCCCGTCCATGTCGATCACGGGCTCGCCATCCCCCGCGCGTTCGGCGACGACGTCCGCCGCCTGGTCGCGGAAGACTATTCCGCCCACATGTTCTACGACGAAACCAAGCGGGCCATGGTCTCGGTGGAGCAGCACATCGCCGTCGCGAACCTTGAGTACCGGGCCGAGCAGGAACTCTTCGACGCCGACGCCATGGACCTCATGGCGCGCCACGGCCTCGGCGTCGTGCGGCTTGACCACCATGTCCCGGATTCGGATGACCAGGTGGACTTCCGCGTCGACCCGACCATCATCTCCACTGACATCGAATCGGTGCGGCTGGGCAAGGACCTGGGGGCGAGCCGGGCGGTGGAGCTCCTGGCCGCCCAGGGCATCACACCGCAGGCCTGGCGCACTGTGGGAGATTCGCGCACGGACTACGCCATGGCGGACTGGCTGCACCACAACGACCATGCCGTAAAGCACGTGGACGTCCGGCCCGCGGACGGCATCCCGGTGAAACCGTACGAGGTTCTCACCGCCGCCGATCTGGGACTCGGCGAGGACGTGATCCACGACGACGCCGGTGCCGCCTTCCTGCACCACTGGCTGGGTGTCGTCGCCGGCTAGTCCAAGCCGGGCCGGCGTCACAACCCGCCTCAGACGGGCACCGGGGCCGGGCGGGTTTCCACGGCAATTTTGAGGGCCGCGTTATCATGCAAGTAGACAGCAACGCATTCAAGAAACGGGAGATCTAACATCACCGAAGCAGCGATCCAAGACGAGATTTACTATGGCAGCCAGGCGTCCGAGGACACCCACGCCGAGGTCACCTCGGCGGCCGCCGTGGCCAGATTCCGGACCCGTTCCGATGTCGTCCGTCACCGTGGCCGCTATGCGCTGATCAACGAGAACCGCACCCCGTACCAGGCCATGGTCGAAGACCTGATGTTCCTGCGTTCCGTTCTGGCCGACGCCGGCCTCGACTATCTGCTGGTCCGGGGCAACAACCACCGTCCGGTGATCGCCGTCGACTGGAAAGACCGCAAGGAACTCCGCGACGCCCTGGTGGAGGCGTGCCGGGACGAACCGTTCTACTCCATGAGCGTGGACGCCAAGAAGAAGTCCTCCGTGTTGGTGGCCGACGGTGAGCTCTCGCCGAACCGCCAGGCCCGGATTTTCCGGTTGTACCGGCCCAGGGTGGAGCCGGAGGGCGGTTTTGAATTCGGCGCTTCCGCCGGCGTGCAGCTGGAGTTGTGGAGCTTCGAGGGCGACCAGCTGATCCTGCCGATCGAGAACTCCCTGACGCGCCGCACGATGCTGGCCCAGGATGCGGTGCGCGGCACGGTGGAACGCTACGGCCACACCTGGCCCACCATCGAGAACATGTTTGCGGACCATGCCAGCGACATCAGCTTCGACATCGACCTGGTGTTCTCGTGGGTGGACGGCAGCTCCCCCGAGTACATCGCGGCCCGGCGCGCCCGCATGGCCGGCGTCGTGGTGGGCGAAGGGGACGATCACGAGGCCCGCTTCCGCCAGATCGATGAGCTCAAGTACGCCCTGCGTTCGGTCTACATGTTTGCGCCGTGGATCCGCCGGATCTTCATTGCCACCGACTCCCCGGCGCCCGCATGGCTGGCGGACCACCCGGGCGTGACGATCGTGCGCAGCGAAGAGTTTTTCGCCGACCCCTCAGTTCTGCCGACCCATAATTCGCAGGCTGTGGAATGCCAGTTGCACCACATCGAGGGACTCTCCGAGCACTTCCTGTATTCCAATGACGACATGTTCTTTGGCCGGGCCGTCGGACCGGACATGTTCTTCACCCCGGGCGGGATCACTAAGTTCATTGAGGCCGAAACGCGGATCGGCCTGGGCGACAACGACGCCGAGCGCAGCGGCTTTGAGAACGCCGCCCGGGTGAACCGCAAGCTGCTCTGGAACCGGTTCGGCCGCATTACCACCCGGCACCTGGAGCACACGGCGGCTCCCCTGCGGCGAAGCGTGGTCGAGCAAATGGAACAGGAGTTCCCGGCCGAGTTCGCCAAGACCGCCGCGAGCACCTTCCGGGCCGCGGATAACATTTCCGTAACCAACTCGTTCTACCACTATTACGCGCTGCTCACGGGCCGAGCTGTGACCCAGACGGCGGCCAAGGTGAGGTACGTCGACACCACGGCGCGGGCGGGCCTGAACTACCTGCCCAAGCTTCTGGCCAAGCGGAACATGGACTTCTTCTGCCTCAACGACGGCAGCTTCCCCGAGGTCCCCGCGGAAGAACGGGCCGAACTGGTCACGGACTTCCTGGAGAAGTACTACCCGCTCAAGGCCCCCTGGGAAAAGTAACGGCGCGCACCGAGGCCGCGCCCGTTCCGGGCGGCCCGGGCCACGCCTGTCCCGGGGCTGGTCAGTTCAGGGGCTGGTCAGTTCAGGGTGGTGAACCTGCGGTGCGCTGGCGTCCGCGCCGGGGCCTCGAGCCTGGCCTGCGCCGGGATGGTGATCCCGGCGGCCGCCAGCCGCCGCTGGGCCTCCTCGGGGGACACGATCTCGCCGACCTCCGGGGAGTCGCCGAGGAGCACCACGGAGTGCACGATCGTGTGTTCGTAGACGTGGACCAGGTTGAACGCCTGCCCGCCGTCACGTCCGCGGGTGCCGCCCACCGCAACGTTCAGGTCCTGCGTGTAGCAGGTCGCTGATGCCACGGACACGGGAATGCCTGCGAACGTCGCGGTGGTGGAATAGTGCAGGTGGCCGCCCAGGATGGCCCGGACATCGGAATTCCGCAAGACACCGGCGAGCGCAGACTGGCCCCGGAGTTCCACCAGCACGGCAAGATCGAGCACGGACGGTACCGGTGGGTGGTGCAGGGCAAGGATAGTCCCGTCCGGGGCGGGGGTGGCCAGTTCAGCGGCCAGCCAGTCCAGCTGGTCCTGGCTCAATTCGCCGTGGTGGAAGCCGGGCACGGAGGTATCGAGGGTAATGATGCGCAGCCCATTGACGAAATAGCTGTGATCCACCGGGTCGTCATTGTCCGCCTGGTCCAGGAGCCCGGCCCGAAAATTGGCGCGGTCATCATGGTTGCCCATCGCCCAGATAACCTTCGCTCCCAGCGCCTTGCACGCCGGCTCCACGATCGCGCGGAGCTTGGCATAGGCCTCCGGTTCGCCGAGGTCGGCGAGGTCGCCTGTAAAGATCACGGCTTCGGGGCGAGCGCCTGAGGCATGGACTTCGTCGAAGAGTTGCCTGAGCAGGGCTTCGCTGTCCACGACGCCGTGCAGGGGTTGCGGACCCCCCAGCAAATGGGGGTCGCTTAGATGAAGTAGGAAATGACGTGGCCGGGGGTGTTCGGCCTCGATGCGCTCCATTGCTGCCTTCTTGGTTGGGTGGAAGCGGTGCTTCCAGTGTCCCTCTCAGTAAGGACTATCCAACCAGACATTCGGCAAACAATGTTAAAACTTGGACAGGCATGTTTGGAAAAACGACGTTAACAGGTGGTCGGCCCTCACATGCTCCTGTCGGCATATGAGGGGAACGGGCCGCCCGGCGGCACTGCCTGGTCCCGGTTCAACGGGGATGGGCAGTGCCGACGGGTTAGGGTCGTCCGCTAGCTCAGGTAGCCGTTCGGGTTGAGCACGAACTTCGTCGCCGCACCGGCGTCGAATTCGGCATACCCCTTGGGCGCGTCCTCCAGCGGAATGGCCTTCGCGTTGACGTTCTTGGCGATATGCACCTTGTCGTGAAGGATGGCCATCATCAGCTGCCGGTTGTATTTCATGACCGGACACTGCCCCGTGGTGAAGCTGAGCGACTTAGCCCAGCCCGTTCCGAGGCTAAGTGAGAGCGAGCCCTTCTTGGCGGCCTCGTCCACACCGCCCGGATCACCCGTGACGTAGAGCCCCGGAATGCCCAAGGCGCCACCGGCGGCCGTCACTTCCATGAGGGAGTTCAGGACGGTTGCCGGGGCTTCGTGGGCTCCGGCCCCGTGGCCTTTGGCCTCGAATCCCACCGCATCCACGCCGCAGTCGACTTCCGGGACCCCGAGGAGCTGCTCGATTTGCTCCGCCGGGCCGCCCTTGCTCAGGTCGATGGTCTCGCAGCCGAAGCTGCGCGCCTGCGCCAGGCGGTCTGCGTTCATGTCTCCCACGATCACGACGGCGGCCCCCAGGAGCTGGGCGCTGGTCGCCGCGGCCAGGCCGACCGGTCCCGCGCCGGCGACGTAGACGGTGGAGCCCACGCCGACCCCCGCGCTGACGGCGCCATGGAATCCGGTCGGGAAGATGTCCGAGAGCATGGTCAGGTCCATCATCTTCTCCAGGGCCTGGTCCTTGTCCGGGAACTTCAGCAGGTTCCAGTCGGCGTACGGCACCAGGACGTAGTTGGCCTGGCCGCCCACCCAGCCGCCCATGTCCACATAGCCGTAGGCGCTGCCCGGGCGGTCGGGATTGACGTTCAGGCAGATGCCCGTCTTGCGTTCCTTGCAGTTCCGGCAGCGTCCGCAGGCGATGTTGAACGGGACGGAACAGATGTCCCCGACTTTGATAAATTCCACATCCGGCCCCACTTCCACCACCTCGCCGGTGATTTCGTGGCCAAGCACCAGATCACTTGGAGCGGTGGTGCGCCCCCGGACCATGTGCTGATCCGAGCCGCAGATATTCGTGGCAACGGTTTTGAGGATTACACCATGGCGTACCGAACGGCCCACATTGGCGGGATTGACCCCCGGACCGTCCTTGAGTTCGAAGGTGGGGTAGTCAATGTCGATCAGTTCGACCTTGCCCGGCCCCTTGTAGGCAACGGCTTTGTTCCCTGTCATCTATTTCCTCCTGCTTTCACGGGCCCCAGATTTGGGGTCCACTTGTGATTCACGAAGTTCTTTGATGCGCCCCCCGCAGGAATACCTCGGCCGCACTGCCGACGGACGGCTGTCAGGGATGACTGCGCCGCGGGTATGCCCGGAATGCTGGAGGGTCTGGCCAGTCTAGGCGGTAAGCATGCTTAGGGATAGGGGGCGAATGCCCTGCAGACAAACGGGCCGTTTCAGGCCAGGGCGGACTGCACAGCTTCGATGATTTCCGGAGCGTCCGGTTCCACGGTCGGCGCAAAGCGGGCGATGATCTCGCCGTCGCGGTTCACCAGGAACTTCTCGAAATTCCACTTCACCAGGCCCGGGAGGATGCCGTTCTTGAACTTGGTGAGCTCGGTGTAAAGCGGATGCGCGTTCTTGCCCCGGACGTTGGCCTTGGCTGTCAGCGGGAACGTCACGCCGAAGTTGCGCTGGCAGAATTCGGCGATCTCGGCGTCGGCACCGGGCTCCTGCCCAGCGAACTGGTTGCAGGGGACGCCCAAAACCTGGAAGCCCTGGTCGCGGAACTTATTGTGCAGCGCCTCGAGCCCCGCGTACTGGGGTGTGAACCCGCATTGGGACGCCACGTTCACCACCAGCACCACCTCCCCCTTGAAGCGGCCAAAATCGGTCTCGGTGCCGTCGATGAGAGTCAAGGGAATGGAGTACAGAGCGGTCATGGGCGCGTCCTCGCGGTGTCGGTGGTCCGAAGCAGTGATCCGGAACTGGTCACCAGTGTAATTCGGTGCCGAGGCGCGCGGGGATGGGTTTGCGTTCCGGTGCGGCTCCCACCCCGGAAGGTTCTCGGGGCGCTTGTCAGCGGCTCGGCGTTGCGGTGGGCGTCGCTGAGGCTTTGGTCGTGGCCGTGGTGGACGGCTTGGTGGTCGGGGTTGACGTGACGGTTGGCGTGACGGGCGGCGCCGGCGGCACCGGTGCGATGGGCTGGGCCGTCAGAGAGAGCGGCGGCACGGCCGGCGTCGTGACCGGCGCAGACGTGGACGTGGGCGACGCGGTGGCAGCCTCCGTGGCGCTTGGAGATCCCGACGCCGAGGAAGTCGGCGGAGTGATGGAAGGCTGACCCGGCACCGGAGGGGTCGTCGGGGTCGCGGTCTGGCTCGGCGTCGGCGTTGGTGTTGGTGTCGCCGTCGTCGGTTTGGGAGTCGGCGTCGGAGTCGGAGTCGCCGAAGCAGTAGTTGGCGGCGTTGGTTTCGCCGTCGTCGGCTTGGGAGTCGGCGTCGCCGTCGTGGGCTTGGGAGTCGGCGTCGCCGTCGTGGGCTTGGGTTTGGGCTTGGCGGTTGCCGATACCGTGCCGGCAGCGGCTTTGGTAGCTGCGGCTGAGGCACTCTGGGATGGCTTGGCCGCCACCGATGCAGGCTGTTCCTGAACCCCTCCGCCCACGACGTGGGTCAAGTCTGTCTGGACGGGAATCGCCCAGCCAAGCCCTGCGTTGGCTGGATTGCCGGCGTCGGGCGCGTAACTGGTCAGGTCGAGCGGGCCGAGCTGGTCCACCTGCTTGATGGGGATGAACTTCCATCCCATCGGATCGGTGTGGGAGCCGTTGAGGATCGTTTCGAAATGAAGGTGGCAGCCGGTTGAGGAGCCGGTAGTGCCGACCAGGGCAATGACCTCCCCCACCCGCACGGAGTCGCCCTTCTTGACCGCGATCCCCTGGAGGTGGTTGTACGTGGTGATGAGACCGTTGCCATGGTCGATTTCCACCCGGTTGCCGCCGCCCCACGGGTGCCACCCGACGGCCCGCACCACACCGGCGTCGGCCGCGTACACCCGGGTGCCGCAGGCCGCGGCGAAGTCCTGGCCCCAGTGGAATTCGCCTGCGAGCCCTGTGAGGGGGCTGGTGCGCACCCCGAAGGGGGACGAGGGCACCAACGTTTCAAGCGGGGCCATGAGGAAGCCCGCTGCGGGCCGCCTCAGGGTCGCGGAGGCGACATTGAGTTCGCCCGCGACCCCTTCCCGGGTCACCGTTTGGACCGTGGAGCGGCTGAAGGCCACAAGCGCCTGGGGGTTGGCCGTGACGGCGGCTGGTGCCCGTTTCGCTGCGGCCGGGTCGGAGTCGGCAGACGGGTCCAGGGTTTCCGGCCCCACGGCGCCGGAGGCCTGTACCGCGGCAGGCACCGCGGCAGGTACCGCCGGGGGCGCAGTGGCACTCAGTCCCTGAAGGCCGACGAACGTCAGTACGGCCAAGGACAGGCACAGCCCTCCGGATAGGCACCGCACGGCAGCGGTCCGTACCCTGGTTGTTTGCTCACTCGTTGAGTTTCCCCAGTGTTTTCCCACGATGTGACTCCCGCAATATATGTCCGCCAGACCCCAATCTTCACGGACTTACCTCCCTATGGGACCACAGACGGTCGGGTCTGTGAACCGTCCGCAGCCCCCTTTTGCGGTACCAATCGGAGATCGCCCGGAGACCCCAGTAGCCAGCAGGTGGCGGCCGGGTAGTCTCCGGCCGGGTTGCGAGTGTCAGGGAACTCGTGCGCGGGTAACAATGGAGCATGCGCAATGTCCTCAGGGAATGGCAGGCAGAACTCAAACAAACGTTCACCGGGACGCGCGAGGCCGTGCCTGAGTGGGTTCCGCACCTTGCCGAAGGCGACGACGCCGGTTACCACCTGCCAGGGTCGGCGGTCTGGGCCGTGCACGGGGACATGCCCACCATCGTGGCCGGAATCCGGGCGCTGCTGATACAGGCACTTCACCCCGGCGCGCTGGCCGGGGTCCACGATCACTCCCGCTTCCGGGAAGACCCCTTGGGCCGGCTCGCGGGCACGATCCGCTGGATCTTCACCGTTTCCTACGGCTCCACCGATGCGGCACGGGCTGCCTCGGACTGGGTGCTCCGGCTCCACCGGACGGTTCGGGGAGAATTCGTGGACGGCCACGGCATCGGGCGCAGCTACGCGGCCAACGATCCTGAGCTGCTCCGCTGGGTCCACATCGCCTTCACCGATGCCTTCTTGTCCGCCCATAAGCTGTGGGGGCGGCCGATTCCGGGGGGACCCGATGCCTATGTCCGGGAGTGGGCCCAGGCCGGCCGGCTCATGGGTGTGGAGGCGCCTCCGCTGACCGAGGCCGAAATGCGGGCGCAACTGGACCGCTGGTACGACGACGGCGAGCTTCGCTGTGACGAACGGGTGGCCGAAACGGTGGCGTTCATCCGCGATCCCCCCCTGCACCCTGCGCTCAAACCGGGCTACCGGGTGCTATTCGCGGCCGCCGTGACGAGCCTTGAACCCAAGTACCGCGAACTGCTGGGCCTTCGGACCGCGCGGCTGGGCCCGATCCCGCTGCCTGTCACCCTGGCCACGCGGGTCACGCTCGGGATCGTGCATCTCGCCCTCGGCCGGGTGGGGCCCAGCGAGCAGGCCGCCCGGAGCCGCTTGCGCCGGCTGGGCTACAGCGCCTGAGCGCGGTCTCCGGACGCAAAAAGGCCCCGGTCCAAGGGACCGGGGCCAACCGCGGAGAATGGGGGATTTGAACCCCCGAGGGCGTTAACCCAACACGCGTTCCAGGCGTGCGCCATAGGCCGCTAGGCGAATTCTCCAGTTGCTTCTGAATCAAAAGCAGATACTAGACTACCTGAACTTTCCGGCTTCGCCCAATTGGGCCCTCCCCGCGCGGCCTGAGGCTGCCCCGACGGACATGCCCCGCGACGCCTGAGGCTGCCCGACGAACATGCCCCGCGACGCACGCGACGGATGGACATACTCCCATTCCGCCCAGCCCTCGCCGCGAAAAATGAGCATGTTCATTGGTGGGAAGGAGGCCACAAACAGGCCAATTCGGGGCACACCCAATCGTCAGGTAAACTTGCTGACGGCCCCTCATGTGGCGTCATCCTGTTGAACTCCCCCAGGACCGGAAGGTAGCAAGGGTAAACGGGCTCTGGCGGGTGCATGGGGGGTCTTTTATGTCTGTGCCGATTGGTAGGGTTTATCTGTGACTGTTACTACCGCCCTGTACCGGAGATACCGCCCCGATTCGTTCGCGGACGTTATCGGGCAGGAGCACGTCACCGAGCCCCTCATGACGGCCCTGCGCAAGAACCGCGTCAACCACGCCTACCTCTTTTCCGGCCCCCGCGGCTGCGGCAAGACCACGTCCGCCCGCATCCTGGCGCGCTGTCTGAACTGCGCCGAGGGGACTACGGACACCCCTTGTGGCAAGTGCCCCAGCTGCATCGAACTCGCCCGCGGCGGCTCGGGCTCCCTGGATGTCATCGAGATCGACGCCGCCAGCCACGGTGGTGTGGATGACGCCCGCGACCTCCGCGAACGGGCCACCTACGCCCCGGTCAGGGACCGCTACAAGATCTTCATCATCGACGAGGCCCACATGGTCACCTCGGCCGGGTTCAACGCCCTGCTCAAGATCGTCGAAGAACCACCGGAACACATCAAGTTCATCTTCGCCACCACGGAGCCGGACAAGGTGATCGGCACCATCCGCTCCCGCACGCACCACTACCCCTTCCGGCTGGTGCCGCCGGAGCCCCTGATGGCTTATCTTGAGCTGCTCTGCACCCAGGAGAACGTCCCCGTGGCGCCCGGCGTACTCTCGCTCGTCATCCGCGCGGGCGGGGGTTCGGTGCGCGATTCCCTTTCCGTGCTGGACCAGCTCATGGCCGGCGCCGGACCAAACGGCCTGGACTACGAACTCGCGGTCGCCCTCCTGGGTTACACCCACGCTTCTCTGCTGGACGACGTCGTCGAGGCAGTCGCCGCGTCGGACGCCGCCACGGTATTCCGCGCCGTGGACCGGGTCATCCAGACCGGGCACGATCCCCGCCGCTTCGTCGAAGACCTGCTGGAGCGCTTCCGCGACCTCATTATCGTCCAGGCCATGCCCGAGAGCGCCCAGTCCATCCTTCGCGGCATGCCGGCAGACCAGATTGCCCGCATGCAGAATCAGGCGCACAACCTCGGGGCGGCCGAGCTCTCCCGCGCCGCGGACGTCACCAACACCGCGCTCACGGACATGACCGGGGCCACCTCGCCGCGCCTGCACCTGGAACTGCTGTGCGCCCGCATTCTGCTGCCCAGCTCCGAGCAGACCGAGCGCGGCATCGCGGCGCGGATCGACCGCGTCGAGCGGCGGTTGAACTACGCCGGGAACGACGTCGGGTCCCCCCTCGCCAGCGCCCCCGCAGCGGGCACCGTCCCACCCGCGCCGGCTGCGCCTGCCGAACAGTCACCTGCTCCCCAGCCGCCTGCTCCCCAGCCGCCTGCTAGCCAGCCGTCTGCGGCGCCTTCGCCCGCGGCACCGGGCGCCCCGGCCGCCAGCCCTGCGGCCGCGCAGCCCCAAGCCGAACAGGCCCGGGCCCGGCATCAGCAGACCGGGCATCAGCCGGCCGCGGCAGCCGGACCCGTCACCCCCGCGCCGGCGGCGCCAGCACACGCCCGCCGGGACGAGCCTGCCCGGGAACCGCTCACGCCCCCGCGGGTCAGCACCAGCGACTGGCCCGTGGAGGACACCGCCCCAGCGGGCAAGCCCGCCTCCCGGCCGGCCCCGTCTGCCCCTGCCGAAGCATCCCCCGCCCAGGCCACGGCCCAGGCATCCCCGGCATCCCGGGCCCAGCCCGCTGCCGCCCCGTCAGTCGAGCCGTCCCCGGCGGCCGCAGCAGCGACGGCCCCGTCCGCGCCTGCACGAACCGAACCTGCCCCGGATGCCCCCGCATCCGCCGCAGTCTCCGGAGCGGGCCCCGACGTCGAGGTCTTGCGCCGCGCATGGCCCGAAATCCTGCAAACACTCACCAAGATCAAGCGCAGCACTTGGGCCCTGGTGGAACCCAATGCCCAGGTCGGCCATTTCGAAGACCACGTCCTGACCCTCGCGTTCACCACCACGGGGCTGGCGGGGGCCTTTGGCCGGGCCGACCACGCCGACAACCTCCGGCAGGCGATCCACAAGACGATCGGCATCGATTGCCAGATCCGGGCCGTGGCCGGCGGCGGCAACAGCCCAGCGAGCTCTGAGCCAAACCCAAAAGCGCCGGCTAGCCCGGAGGCCCCGGCAACGTCTGCAACGTCGGCCGACGTCGCCTGGGGCCTGAGCCCGGCTCCGCAGCCGCCCGCATCGCCGGCGAACGAAACCGCTGAAGCGATCCCGGCGGGGGCGCCGGCCCAGGCGCACGTTCCTGCCGCCGCCATGCCGGCGGCCCAATCCACCCCGGCCCGCGCCGGCACCGGAGTGGTTCCCGTCGCCGCGCCGGCAGCGGAACCCCAGGCGCCCGCCCCCACGGCCCAAGCCCAGGTACGCGCGGCCGAGCCGGCCGTCGAATCGGGCGGCCCTTCCGAGGCTTCCGGATCCTACGCGGACCCCGACGACGACTGGGGACCGCCCCGGGACGAGGACGCTCCGCCGCTGGACGAAGAACCACCCCTGGATTGGGATCCTTCGCCCGCTGCCGCCCCGCGCCGCCCCGAGCCGTCAGCAGCGGCAGCGGCTCCTGCCCGCAAGACCCCGACCCCGCCTGCATCCAAGGCCGCCGGTTCCCCGGCCGCGCTGGGCCAGGACGCGTCGGCCGACGCGTGGGCCCGCGCCGTCGAGCAGTCACCCGGCGTCTGGACGGTCGGCACAAATTCCAACGTCGGCGGGTACGTGACCCCGGACGCGGAGCCTGCTCCGGTGCCCGAGCCGGCGCCAGTGCACTACGAACCGGCGGCGGCACAGATCCCGGAGTACGCGGGTGTCGTGTCCGCGGCGTCCGGGCTGGCCTCGGGACACCCCGCCCGCGCGGAGGCGGCTCCGGCCCCGGCCGTTGCGGACTCTGTTGCGCCGCGGGTGGCCGCCGCTGCCGTTGCTGCAGCCGCGGGGGCTGTTGCGGTGGCCGCCGTGCCCGAGGCGGCCGCCCCGGCAGGCCGGCAAAGCCTGTACCAGCGGCTGTCGAACAGTCCAGAGGCCGAGGCCGGGCGCGCGAAAGCCCCTGCCCGCGCGGCGGCCCCGACCGTGTACGTGCAGGACATCCCCAGCGCCGACGACGAAACAATCGAGGAATCTGGCGTCTTCGGCAGGGCCGCCGTCGAGCGGATTCTGGGCGGGAAACTGGTGGAGGAGCGCTCCCTGGACGGAAGCCCGCTGCCGCCGCGCTTCTAACAGACCCCCCGCCGGCTGGCCCCGACCCCACTCCAAACGAACGAGGACATTGTGTACGAAGGTGCAGTTCAAGAGCTGATCGACGAGCTCGGCCGCCTTCCCGGGGTAGGGCCCAAATCTGCCCAGCGGCTGGCCTTTCACATCCTCGAGGCGGATCCGCAGGACATGAAGCGGCTCGTTGACGCCATCACCACGGTGAAGGAACGGGTCAAGTTCTGCACGGTGTGCGGGAACGTGACGGAGCAGGAACTGTGCAACATCTGCCGTGACCCGCGCCGGGATCCCTCGGTGATCTGCGTCGTCGAAGAATCCAAGGACGTCTTGGCGGTGGAGCGCACCCGGTCGTTCCGCGGCAGGTACCACGTGCTGGGCGGCGCGATCAATCCGATCGCCGGCATCGGCCCGGAACAGCTCCGGATCCGCGAGCTGCTCACCCGGCTCAACGACGGCGCCATTCAGGAAATCATCATCGCCACCGACCCCAACCTCGAGGGCGAGGCCACGGCGACGTATCTTGCCCGAATGCTCAAGTCGATCGGCATCGCGGTTACCCGGCTCGCCTCGGGCCTGCCCGTGGGCGGGGACCTCGAGTACGCCGACGAAGTCACGCTCGGCAGGGCCTTCGAGGGCCGCCGCAACGCGCTGAGCTGAGACTTGTGGCAGCTGACGGAAGCGACGTTAGGGCCCCGCTCCTCACCGAGCGGCTGCTGTTGCGTCCGTTGAGGGCGGACGACGCCGGCGCCTTGCTCCGGTTCCGTGCTGACCCCGCAGCCACGCGGTACTTGTCGCACGGTCCGCTCACCCCGGCGCAGAACCGCGCGCGGCTCGAGCAGGCGTTGTCCGCGGCGGCGGCCTCCACCGCCGAGTGGTTTCACTTCGGCTGGGCGATCGAACTCCGGGCCACCGGTGAAGTCATTGGGGACGGCCGGACCTGGAACACGGCGGAGCCCCCGGCGCCCGGCCGGATTCCCGCCGAATCAGCGAGCCTCGGCTACGTGCTGCACCCGGACCACCATGGGCTGGGCCTGGGCCGGGAGGCCGCCGGCGCCCTGGTCGAGTGGCTTTTCACCGTCCGCGGCAGCGAGACCATTTTCGCGGGGGTCTACGAGCCCAATCTCCCCTCGCGCAGACTGCTGGAGGGCCTGGGTTTCCGGAAGGACCGTTTCTTCCCCGTTGCCGAGGACACCGCGGGCAAGCAGCTGGCTTCCTGGCGCTACCGGCTGGACCGCGGCTAGCCCCAGACGCGTGCGGCTCCCACCACTGGACATGTCCCGCGCCCGCGCCCGCCATTGGGCACAACGCCCCTATGCCCACCCCTGGCCGCGAAGAATGAGCATGTCCCCCGGACCCGGGAGAGCATGTCCACCCCTGGGCACCAGCGCGGGGCATGTCCGGTGGAACAGGACCGGCGGAAAGGGCCCGGCATGTCTGCCATGCGGTCACAATTCAACGGCGCAGGGTACACGGCGATAAACTGGGGTGAGAAGTTACGCCGTCGCGCCGTTTGGTTGCCTGGCCCAGAACCCCGATGATCCAGTGAGGGTGCGCGAATGAGTTTGCCCACTACCGAAGTCCAGCCCGGATCGCAGCCGCAGACGCTGCCGGTCTCGGCCGCCACCACCAAACACCTTGTTGTGAAGAAGTTCGGCGGTTCCTCGGTGGCCGACGCTGAGGGCATCAAGCGCGTCGCCCGCCGGGTCGTGGACGCCCACAACGCCGGCGACGAAGTCGTGGTGGTGGTCTCCGCCATGGGTGACACCACTGATGAGCTCCTCGACCTCGCCAGCCAGGTGACCGATTCCGCCCCGGCCCGCGAGATGGACATGCTCCTCTCCGCCGGGGAACGCATCTCCATGGCACTGCTCGCCATGGCCATCAATAAATTCGGCGCGTCGGCCCAGTCGTTCACCGGCTCCCAGGCCGGCATGATCACCGACGGCATCCACGGCAAGGCCCGGATCATCGACGTCGATCCCCACCGCATCCGCACCGCCCTGGACAAGGGGCACATCGCGATTGTGGCCGGATTCCAGGGCATGAGCCACACCACGAACGAGATCACGACGCTCGGCCGCGGCGGATCGGACACGACGGCGGTGGCCCTCGCCGCGGCGCTCGACGCCGATGTGTGCGAGATTTTCACGGACGTCGACGGCGTTTACACGGCCGACCCGCGCGTCGTCCCGTCGGCCAAAAAAATCGACCGGATTTCCAGCGAGGAAATGCTGGAACTGGCAGCATCCGGCGCTAAAATTCTGCATCTGCGCTGCGTGGAATATGCCCGCCGCTTCGGGGTACCGTTGCACGTCCGATCCTCATTCAGCCAGAACGAAGGCACGTGGGTCCTCCCCGGGGCCGACGACAAGATCACGACTCAAGAGGGAGTTGCCTTGGAGCAGCCAATCATCTCCGGTGTTGCACATGATCGTTCCGAAGCCAAGGTCACGGTTGTTGGCGTACCGGACATTCCCGGAAAGGCTGCGGCGATCTTCCAGGTCATAGCGGACGCCCACTCGAACATCGACATGATCGTCCAGAACGTCTCCACGCACGGCACGGGCCGGACGGACATCTCCTTCACCCTTCCGATCGTCGAGGGCGCCGAGGCCCTGGCCGCCCTGCACGCCGCGCAGGAACGGATCGGCTTCGAGAGCATCGAATACAACGAGAAGATCGGCAAGCTTTCGCTGATCGGCGCCGGCATGCGGTCGCACCCCGGCGTGTCCGCACGCTTCTTCGCGGCCCTCTCCGAGGCGGGAATCAACATCAACATGATCTCCACCTCAGAGATCCGCATTTCCGTGGTCACCCACGCGGATCTGCTCGACGACGCCGTCCGCGCCATCCACCGGGCGTTTGACCTCGACAGCGAGGACGAGGCCACGGTTTACGGCGGCACCGGGCGCTAGGCGCGGCGAAGCAGCCGGCGCAGACCAGCCTTTTGGCCGCCGGGCGGGGTCCGCAGCAGGACGCTTGCATGGAAAGGGGAAGGGAGCGGCACCTGCCGCTCCCTTCCCTTTTCCGTATGCCTGCCGCCGCATTTCCGGCAGGGATCGCGCGGGGGTATGTCAGACCTCTTCTTTCCAGAGATCCGTCTTCCGGACAGCGTAGTGGTGTCCGTGAGAGTCCGTCTCGACCTCGAAGCCTGCCAGGTCGTCTTCCGAGGCGTGCTCGAAGTCGTCATGCTGGTGGACTACAGGCGCCGCGGTGTCGCCCCGGTTCGCGGGTCCGAACAGGACCTTCAGCTTGTCAGTCTTGTCCATGAAACCTTTGACCGAACGTGTCACTATTCCCACCCCCTTTCCTCGTCGTGGGTGGTTCAGGATGCTGCACAGCGGTGTGTCAGTGCCCTAATTTTACGCCCGACGGCGGGAAATGGCCCGGCCGGGTTTCGGCGAAACGTGCCTACCGCAGGGATTTGTCGTCGGGGTTGCGGGGCACCACATAGGTGCTGCCGTCGGGCCGGCGCACGGTCTCCCACTGCTTGGTCTCGGCCTCTCGCATCGCCAGCAGCCGCCTGTTCTGCTCGGTCATCTCGTGGCCGAGAGCACTGCGGTTGGCCGGGCCGAAGACGGCCCGGAGCTTCCCGGTTGCCCGCATGAACCTCTCGGCGGCGTTTCTTTCGGACATGGCCATCCTCTCCTGGGAACAAGACAATGATCCCAGTGTACGCTAATCATTAGTGCACTAATCATCAGAAGGAGCCGGTGTGACCGAAGGAACCGCAGGAAGCCAGGCAACGGAGGACACCCACGCAGCGCGGGACTTCCAAAAGAGCGGAAAATCCCGGGCGGGGCAGGACGACCTCCTCCTGGAACAACAGCTCTGTTTCGCCCTGACCGTGGCTTCCCGGAGCGTCGTGGGCGCCTACAAGCCTGTCCTGGACAAGCTCGGGCTGACCCACCCGCAGTACCTCGTCATGTTGTGCCTCTGGGAAGCCAGCCCGAGGTCTGTCCGCGACATCAGCGACGCCCTGGCCCAGGAGCCGGCAACCATCTCCCCGCTGCTGCGCCGCCTCGAAACCGCCGGGTTCATCACCCGCCAGCGCATGGCGGGCAACGAACGCACCCTGGATGTCCGGCTGACGCCGCGCGGAGCCGCCCTTCGGGAGCAAGCCACCGCAGTCCCCAGCATCATGATGGCCCGGCTGGGCCTGACCCGTGACCAGGTCGGCCAGTTGCACGCGTCCATGATGGACCTGATTGCGGCCACAAGGCCCGGCTCGGAGGACGCCCGCGGGCGGTAGACTGGGCGAAACAGAGGAGGACTGCTGATGCGCACGCAATCGGGCCGCCCGGGACTTGTTCTGGCGGCCGTTCTGTTGGCCGTGGCCGGACTTGCCGCCTGCACACCGAACGGCGGACCCGCCCCTTCCCCCTCCGCCAGCACGGCAACCGGCACCCCGACAGGCCCCTCGCCTACCCAGTCCCCCACAGCCCCGTCCGGTTCCCCTTCGCCGTCCGCAACACCGCTGCCATCCGGACCGGGGCAAGGCAACGCCAAGCTCGACATCGTGGTCAAGCCGTCCGAAACCGCCTCGCCGACCAGCTTCACGCTCGTCTGCCACAACGGGATTCCTGCCGCCGGAAGCCAGCACCCCGACCCCGCGGCAGCATGCCTGGCCATCAAGAAGAACCCGGCCATCCTCACCCCCGCCCCTCCCGACAAAACCCAAGCCTGCACCCAGCAGTACGGCGGCCCGCAGGTGGCCACGGTCACCGGCGTCGTGGACGGCCGGCAGGTGCAGTCGAGCTTCAGCCTGAAAGACGGCTGCCAGATTGCCGCCTGGAATGCCGCCAAGGCCGTCCTGGGTTCATCCGGCGGGGCGAGCTAAGCCCTTGCACCTTCAGCAGGAAGAGTGGCTGCCGCGCGAGGCCGCCCATCAGCACCGCGTCCGCCGCTATGCGGACCCGTATCTCAAGCGGCGTTCCGCCGGCCGGAAGCACCCGGTGGAGGATTTCCTCTTCACGTACTACACCCAGAAGCCCGGGCAGCTGCTCCGCTGGCACCCGGGCGCCGGCGTCCTGCTTTCCGGCCCGGAGGCCGCGGCGCGTGCCGGCTGGAAGTTCTACCGCCCGGCCGACGGCGCCGAACTCGCCGCGGCCGGGCTCCCGGCAGACACGCCGGCGGTGACGGTCGACGTCGACGCCTTCCTCCGGGACCGCCGGGAAGCGCTGCAGTTCGCCGGGATCATTCTTGCCGGGACCGCCGCGCGGCCCGCGCAGTTCGGCTGCTTTGGGCTGCACGAGTGGGCCATGGTCTACCGGCAGGACAAGTTCGACCTCAGGCACGAGTACCTGCAGTTGCGGCTGGGGTCCGGGCGCACCGATGAGGTGGTGGAGGAGAACCGGATCCGGTGTTCGCATTTCGATGCCTTCCGTTTCTACACCCCGGACGCCATTCCGTTGAACAGCCTGGTCCCCAGCCGGGAGAACCAGCGGACCATGGAGCAGCCCGGCTGCCTGCACGCCAACATGGACCTGTACAAGTGGGCCTACAAACTTTCCCCGCTGCTGCCCGGCGAGCTGGTCATGGACTGCTTCGAACTGTCGTGGCGGATCAGGGCCATGGACATGCGGGCCTCCCCGTACGACCTCGCCGACTGGGGATACCCCGCCATCCGGATCGAGACGCCGGAGGGCAAGGCCGAGTATGTGGACTATCAGCGGGCGTTCGCGGCCGAGTCGCAGCAGCTCCGGGCGCGGCTGCTGCAGGAACTGGCTCCGCTGCTCAACGCCGCGGCCATATCCGATTCCGCGACCGCAGGCCGGCCCCAGACGCAGGACACGAGCCCGAAGGACCCATCATGACAGAGCCAGCCAGCCCTGATGACGCCCGCAACGGCGTCGATCTGACCATTCGCCTGACCGAGGCTCCCGGCGCTCCGGAGTACACCTTCCGGCTGGTGGCCGGCGACGGCGCCCCCTCCGCCGCGTCCACCCTCCCCGATCCGGCCGCCGCCCTTGAGTCCGTCCGGCGCCACGGCGAGGCCATCTTCTTCCCGGAACCGGGGCCGCCGCGGCTGTGCACGCAGCAGTACGGCGGCCCGCAGACCGCCGTCGTGACCGGCTGGTACCTGGGCCGCGAGGTCAATAGCCGCTTCAGCCGGACCGACGGGTGCGAGATCGCCCGCTGGCGCGCGATGGCGCCGCTGCTCGGCGGCAACGCGGGCGGCAGCGGCGCCATCTAACCCGTCAGGCGGCCCGGGCCGGGCGCCTAAAGCGGCCCGGCTCCGTCGCTTCCCTGCGCTGCTCCTGCTCGAGCCCCTGGGCGCTTAAACGGCGACGGCCGGCGGGGTGAACCGCCGGCCGTCGCCGTTCTTTTTGGTGCAGGGTGCCGCCCAGGTTGCGTTGCCTAGATGGCGTTGTCCCGGGAGAAGGACTGATCGCTGTTCTGGATCTTGCCCTTCTCTTTCTTCACCTTCGTGCCCTTGTCCTTCTTGTCACTGTGTCCCTTGTCGCCATCGGCGTTGTCACCCGGACCATCGTTGGAGTTCTGGTCCTCAGAGGTCGGCGGGACCATGACGGCCCCTGCCGGGGTCACCAGGACGGAGACGAAGGTCGGCTCGCTGGCCCCGGCGAAGGTGACCCGGCCGATGTAGGATCCTTCGGCCAGTCCCTTCCAGTTCAGGCTGACGCTGCCGGCCTTGCCGTTGGACAGACGCAGCGGGTTCGGGTTCAGCGATGCGTTACCCACGTTCGCGCCCAGCACGGCGGAGTCCACCGAGGCCTTCGTGGCCTGGTTGTTCGGGCTGGCGTACAGATTCGCGTAAATCGTGTAGTTGCCCGGGGCCGGGTTGGGGATGGATACCGATTCACTGGCCGAGGACGTCGCGACCGTCAGCGGTCCCGTCGGAGTCATGACGTACATGTCGAAGTCAGCGCCCGGGTCCGAGGAAATGACCGAGAACTTTGCCAGCGGCGCGCCGGCCGGGACCTGGACGGTCCTGACGAGGTTCGAGGCATCCGTGGCTCCCGTGAACGGACCCGGGACGAGCTCAACCGCGGTGGAATCGGCCTTGGAGAGGCCGTCGAGCGTCATCTGAACCGGCGAGTTGGTACCCGAGACCACCTTGATGGCGCCGGAGCTCGTGCCGCCCTGGGAGGTGAAGGCGACATCGTGCGATGCCACTACCGACTGCGGGCGGACCGCAATCGGCGACGCCACGGACTTGTTGGCGCCCTGCCACGTCAATGACCCCATCGCGAACTTGCCCAGCGGTGCGCCCTGGTTCTCGAAGGAGACCTTGAACGTGCGCTTTTCGCCCGCGGCGCTGAAGTTCAGAACGGCCGGGGTGACCTTGACATTAATGCCGGGGACATCCACTTTGGCCCGGTAAAGTCCCGGGGTCAGGGCGGTCACCGTGCGGGTGACCTCGATCTTGCCGGCCAGGTTGCCCAGGGCGAAGGACGGCAGGTTCATGTCGCGCGGTTTGGTGGTGCCGATGCCCGGGATCCCGAGGTCGATCCCCGTGCCCTGGATGAAGGCCAGGTAGTCGTCCGTGGTGGCGTCGTAGACCAGGCCCGGATCCAGCACACGGGCCGGGTCAACCTGGCCGGCGCCGGTGGCGAAGACATCGGTGTTTTTCGACCCGTCGGCGTTCTTGATGTCGCTGGTGGTGGTCATCATCGCGGACTTGACCGTCGCCGGGGACCACTTGGGGTTCTTGCCAAGTATCAGCGCGCCGAAGCCGGCCACGTGCGGGGACGCCATGGAGGTGCCGGAGAGGAAACCGAAGCTGTCTCCTCCGGTGCCGATCGGCGAAACGCCGGCCAGCACGGCCACACCGGGCGCCGCGACGTCGGGCTTCAGGAGATCCGAGTTTTCGGCCAGCAGCGGGCCTCGGGAGGAGAACCCGGCGATCTGCGGCTGCGCCTCAAGGGGCAGGCCGGTGGTGTCCTTGTTGATCAGGGACACCTTGATGTCGGGGTTGGCGGCGACCTTGGCCTTGATGGCCTCGGTGGCCGGCGGGTTCACGTGGACGGTGGGGACCGAGTGCTTGTCCGTATCCAGCGAGGAGTTGCTCAGGTTGACCAGGATCATGCCGACGCCGCCGCCGCGCTTGACCTCGGCGCTCTTTGCGACGCGGTCAACCACACCGCGGTCACAGACCACCACCTTGCCGGCGATTTTGGCCGGGTCCAGCGACCCGTCGCCGCACAGGGCGGGACTGGTGCTTCCCGGGGCTCCCACGTTGGCCGCCAGAACGACGCCGGCGTTGGAGACCTGGCTGTTCATGATGCTGGCGCCGCGGTACTTGCTGCCGTCGGAGAACTCGACCGTGCCCTGCAGTTCCTGCGAGAAACTGCTGGCGGCGACCGTGGTCAGCCAGGGGGCGCCGTGGTTGACGGTGCTGGCAGTCGGGCCGGAGTTGCCGGCGGAAACGGCGACGAAGACGCCGGCAGAGGCTGCGGACAGGAACGCCATGGACACCGGGTCCGTGGTGGTGTCCGTGGCGCCGGAGATGGAGTAGTTGAGGACATCCACGCCGTCCTGGACGGCCTGGTTGATGGCCTCAACGGCGGACGAGGAGTAGCAGCCGCCGGTGTTGGGGTCGTTGTCTTCCCAGCAGACCTTGTAGATGGCGAGCTTGGCTGCCGGGGCCATGCCGCTGGTCAGTCCGAAGCTCCGGCCGTCAACGACGGCTTCCACGTTGGCATTGCCGGCAGCCGTGCTGGCAGTGTGGGTTCCGTGGCTGGCAGCGTCGACTGGAGAGAGCCGCTCGCCGGGAGCCCAGTTCGACTTCGGGACGTTGCCGGCGAAGACGTCGCCGAAGTACCGGGCGCTCAAAACCTTTGAGTTGCAGGCAGTGCCGTCGAAGTCGGTGCCGGTCTGGCACTCGCCTTGGAATGAGTCCCCGTCGGCCTTGAGCATCTTGATCTTGCCGTCTGCGGTGCGGTAGGGCACGCCCACAACAGGATCTCCGGTGAGCGGCTTAACCTCGTCCCCGGCGAAGAAAGCGCTGGAGGGCGTGTAGCCCGTGTCGATGACACCGACCACGACGCCCTTGCCGGCCGCGTCCTGGCCACCGAACTTGGTGTTCCAGGTGCCGTTGGGCCCGCTGAGCTTCAGGAAGTCGGTGCTGGAGTAGTCGGGTGCGTTCTGCGTATCCGGCGCGACCACCAGGACCGCGGGGTCCTTGGCCAGCTTGATGGCCTGGTCCGCCGTCAGCTTGGCGCTGAAGCCGTTGAGGGCTGCCGTGAACTGGCGCTGGATCTTGACGCCCTGCTGGCGGGCCACCTGGGCCTGCTTCTGCTCCAGGTGCGCCCCGTACTGCTTGACCTCGGGCCGGTTCGCGTCCAGCTTCTTGCCGGCGGCCGGCTTGGTGGCCGGCAGCCCGGCGGTCCCGCCGTCGTAGGTTGCGGACGGCTTTTCAGCCAAGACCACAATGTAGCGGCCGTCCTTGTAGGTGTTTGGATCAATGTTCTTCTGCGCGAAGCCGGCGACGGCTGCGCCCTGGGCGGGGGCAGCGTTGGCGGGTGCGATCGCGATGCTGGACAGAAGAACCGGCAGGCCCAGGGTCAGTGCCGCGGCCCTCCGGAGTCCCCCGCTTCGAAGGAAGCTCTTTCCTGGTGATGTCACGAGTGATGAACCTTTCGTAAAGGAACGGCTCGGCTTCAAAGCCGGGCCCTACGGACTGGCGGGGCAGCGCCGGGCGATCGCCCGGCTGACCCGACGGATACCAGCCGATTCATACAGTACAGACTGAGAGCCAGATATGACATAGACCACTTGGGGCTATTTAAAATTTGTCACGCATCGCGACACGATGTGTCGACCACGCTTCTGAGCTGGGCCGATGCCGAAGCTGCGGGGACGCCGACGCGCGGGCGGCCGCCCAGGGGCGGTGTCCGGGCGGGTCTGCTGGCCGGCTTACTGGCGCGGTGTCCGCACCACGTCGCTGATCCATGCACGGGTCTTCTCGTCCAGGGGCCCGGCCACGTTGCTCTTGCGCGCTGCACGGTCGGCCATGACCTTCTGCAGGACCATCCGGCCCAGCCCGGCAAAGACGGCGGCGGCGACGACGGGCAACAGCACGGATTTCGCTTTCTCAGCCATGCGCCCATCCTACTGACCCGCGGCTGCCCGGGACCATAGGCCGCATCCCGCCCGGGGCGGCATTTGTCCAGTTCCAGGAGCTGCCGGAGAGCCCACGTTCACACTCCCAGCCCGAATGCGGCCGGATGCAACGCGCCCGGTAGAATGGGCATGCAAGCTCGCGGAGCGCCCTTATCACGTTGTCCTCAAACCACAGCGGATCGGCGTGAGACGGCACCACTCCGCTGCGCCCTTACCCAACGCTCACGCACAGGAGTTGCCGGATGCCCCGGATCGTTGTCGACGTCATGCCCAAGCCCGAGATTCTGGACCCGCAGGGGAAGGCGATCGTCGGTGCGCTGCCCCGGCTGGGCTTCACCGCATTCAGCTCTGTCCGTCAGGGCAAGCGCTTCGAACTCACGGTCGACGGCGAGGTGACCGAGGAGATCCTGGCCCAGGCCCGGAATGCCGCAGAGACCCTGCTGTCCAACCCGGTCATCGAGGACGTCGTCAACGTCGAGGTCGTTGAGGCCTGAGATGACTGAACTCCCCCTGATCGGCGAGGCTGTTGCCGTCGCCGCGCACCCCCGGTTGGCCGGTGCGAAGATCGGCGTCGTCACCTTCCCCGGCACCCTGGATGACCGCGATGCCGCCCGTGCGGTGCGCTTGGCCGGTGCCACCCCGGTGGCGCTCTGGCACGCCGACACCACCCTGGGTGACGTTGACGCCGTCGTGATTCCCGGCGGTTTCTCCTACGGTGACTACCTCCGCGCCGGTGCCATCTCGCGGTTCGCGCCGCTGATGGCCAAGATCATCGACGCCGCCAACTCGGACGCCAAACTGCCCGTGCTCGGCATCTGCAACGGCTTCCAGATCCTGACCGAGTCGCACCTTTTGCCCGGCTCGATGATCAAGAACGACCACCTGAAGTTCCTCTGCCGCGACCAGGTCCTGCGCGTCGAGAACAACACCACCGCCTGGACCGGGGACTACGCCGCCGGCCAGGAAATCACCGTGCCGCTGAAGAACCAGGACGGCCAGTACATCGCGGACGAGAAGACGCTCGACGCGTTGGAGGCGGAAGGCCGCGTGGTGTTCCGCTACGTCGGCTGGAACCCGAACGGCTCCCGCCGCGACATCGCCGGCATCTCCAACGCCGCGGGCAACGTGGTGGGCCTCATGCCGCACCCTGAGCACGCCGTGGAGGCCGGCTTCGGCCCCGAGCTCGGTTCCGGTACCGAGGGCCTCGGTTTCTTCACCTCTGTCCTGAACAAAATCGTGGGAGACAACAAATGACGGAGACACCCGCAGTGGCGGCACCCGCGGAGACCGCCCGGAAGTTCAACATCGACACCGTCGAGAACGCGGCCAAGACCCCGGACACCGAGCTCCCCTGGGCCGAACTGGGCCTGAAGCAAAATGAGTTCGACGAGGTCGTGAAGGTCCTGGGCCGCCGCCCCACCGGCGCCGAGCTCGCCATGTACTCGGTGATGTGGAGCGAACACTGCTCCTACAAGTCCTCGAAGAACCACCTGCGCCAGTTCGGCGACAAGGTGACCGAGGAAATGAAGAAGGACATGCTCGTGGGCATCGGCGAAAACGCCGGCGTCACCAACCTGGGCGACGGCTGGGCCGTGACGTTCAAGATCGAGTCGCACAACTCGCCGTCGTTCGTTGAGCCCTACCAGGGCGCGGCAACTGGCATCGGCGGCATTGTCCGCGACATCATCTCCATGGGCGCCCGCCCGGTGGCCGTGATGGATCCGCTGCGCTTTGGCGCGATCGACCACCCGGACACGGCCCGCGTCATGCACGGCGCCGTGGCCGGCATCGGCGGCTACGGCAACTCCCTCGGCCTGCCCAACATCGGCGGCGAGATGGTCTTCGACTCCGTGTACCAGGGCAACCCGCTGGTCAACGCCCTCGCCGTCGGCGTCATGCGCCACGAGGACATCCGCCTCGCCAACGCCTCCGGCAAGGGCAACAAGGTGGTCCTGTTCGGCGCCCGCACCGGCGGCGACGGGATCGGCGGCGCCTCGGTGCTGGCCTCCGAGTCCTTCGACGACACCAAGCCTTCCAAGCGCCCCGCCGTCCAGGTGGGCGACCCCTTCGCCGAGAAGGTCCTGATCGAGTGCTGCCTGGAGCTGTTCAAGGGCTCCCTGGTGGAAGGCATCCAGGACCTCGGTGCCGCAGGCATCTCCTGCGCCACGTCCGAGCTCGCTTCCAACGGCGACGGCGGCATGGAGGTCGAGCTGACCTCCGTCCTGCTCCGCGACCCCACCCTGACCCCGGGCGAAATCCTGATGTCCGAGTCGCAGGAACGCATGATGGCCGTCGTCACGCCGGAGAACATCGCCGCGTTTGAAGCGGTCATGGACAAGTGGGCCGTGGAGTACTCCTGGCTGGGCGAAGTGACCGACACCGGCCGCCTGATCATCACGTGGGAAGGCGAAGTCATCGTCGACGTCGACCCGCGCACCGTGGCGCACGACGGGCCGGTCTACGACCGCCCGTACGCGCGCCCGGAATGGCAGGACGCCGTCCAGGCCGACTCGTTCACCGGGTCCGTGCAGGACGCCGGCCGTCCCGTAGCCCCCGCGGAGCTGGCCGCCGCCATCACCGAGCTCGTCGCCTCGCCGAATATGTGCAGCAAGGCCTGGATCACCAAGCAGTACGACCGCTACGTCGGCGGCAACACCGCCATGGCGTTCCCGGACGACGCCGGCGTGGTCCGGGTGGACGAGGAAACCGGCCTGGGCGTGGCCCTGGCCACCGACGCCAACGGCCGCTACACCTACCTCGACCCGTACCACGGCGCGCAGCTGGCCCTGGCCGAGGCGTACCGCAACATCGCCACCTCCGGCGCCGTGCCGATGGCCGTCAGCGACTGCCTGAACTTCGGCTCCCCCGAGGATCCCGACGTCATGTGGCAGCTCGCCGAAGCCATCCGCGGCCTGTCCGACGCGTGCATGGTCCTGGGCATCCCGGTCACCGGCGGCAACGTCTCGCTGTACAACCAGACCGGCACCACCCCCATCCACCCCTCCCCCGTGGTGGCCGTACTGGGCAAGTTCGACGACGTCGCCCGCCGCACGCCGTCGGGCTGGAAGGAAGACGGCCAGGCCATCTACCTCCTCGGCACGACGGCGGCAGAGCTGGACGGTTCGGAATGGTCCAACATGCGCGGACACCTCGGCGGCCTGCCGCCGAAGGTTGACCTCGACGCCGAGCGCGCGCTCGGCGAGATCCTGATCAACGCCTCCCGCGACGGCATGGTGGACTCCGCCCACGACCTTTCCGAAGGCGGCCTCGCCGCGGCCCTCGTGGAGTCCTCGCTGCGCTACGGCGTGGGCGCCCGGATCGCGCTGCAGGACGTCCTGGACCGCGACGGCGTGGACCTGTTCACGGCGCTGTTCTCCGAAACCCAGGGCCGCGCCGTCGTCGCGGTGCCCCGCTCGGAGGAAATCCGCTTCACGGACATGTGCACCGCCCGCGGCTTCGCGCACGTCCGGATCGGCGTCGTGGACGCCGAGGGCGGCACGCTGGAAATCAACGGCGTCGAGACCATGAACCTCGACGCCCTCCGCGAAGCCCACGAGGCAACCCTGCCGAAGTACTTCGGCTAATCCCCACCGCCGCAAGCAACGCGGGGTCACTTACCGCCCATAAATCCCCTCGGGATGGGCGCTAAGTGACCCCGCGTTGCTTGTTAGTCGTCGCTGCGGAGCTCGCGCTGCCGGGCGCTGAGGAGTTCAAGTTCCGGCCGGGCCGCGACGAAGCGTTCGACGGCGGCCAGCACCTCGACGAGGTGGGCCCGGTCGGCCGCGACCAGGCCGACGCCGATCACGGTGCGCCGGTGCTGATCCTGGAGGTCCGCCTCAGTCACGGAGACATCGAAGCGCCGCTTGAGCTCGGCCAGCACCGGCCGCACCACGGAACGTTTCTCCTTCAGGCTATGGACGTCGCCCAGGAGGAGATCGAATTCAATCCAGCCGATCCACATGCCACAAGCCTATCGATTGCTCCGATGCCGGTTAGATGGTGAGTTCGCCCATCCGGTCCCAGCCTTCGCCGTCGAACTGCCGGCTGATGATGCGCGGCGTCTCTTCCAAGGCCTGAGGCATGTCCGCCATGGCCTTCTTGAAGTGGTCGCTGTTGACGTGGTCACCCGCGGCGTCATCCTTGAAGGCCTCAACCAGAACGAATTCGTGGGGATCCTCCACGCTGCGGGACCAGTCGAACCAGAGGTTGCCCGGCTCCTTCCGGGTGGCCTGGGTGAAATCCTCCACGAGCCCGAGCCAGCGCTCGGACCACTCGGGCTTGACCTTGAATTTGACGACGATGAAGATCATTGGCTGAAGCCTTTCGTTCGGTTTCCGGAGTTTCAATTCTTGCAGGCGCTCAGCAGGCCTCGATGGCCTCGCGGGCCAGTTCCTGCTGCCGCGGGGTGCCGATCCGGTCGGCCCACTGTTCGGCCAGCTGGAACTCCACCATGGCCTCGGTGCAGCGGCCGGCGTCGTGCAGTGTCCACCCGAGGTTGTTGTGCAGCGCCACGATCCACCGTTTGGTCCGCTCATCGTGGACCGTGGACGCGTACTCCAGTGCGCTCCGGGTCCAGGTTTCGGCGTGCGCGGAGTCGGCAATGGCGAGCATGTGCAGCGCGTCCACGGCCAGGAATTCCTCGCCCAGGTGGTCTGCGAGTTCAGCGGCCTGTTCAAACAGCGGCACGGCCATTTCGGGGTGGCCGCTGGTATTGAGCACCCGGCCGCGTTCCAGGAGCACCCGCACTGCCACGGTGGGCTCATCGCCGTCAACGGCGTCCAGGAGGGCGTCGGCTTCCTCGAAGCGGCCCTGCAGCCCGATGGCCCGGCCCAGCTGCGTGGTCAGCTCTGCGCGTTCGTCGGCGTCGTAGCCGGGATCGGCAATCGCCGCGCGGAACCGGGTCTCCGAGAGCGCGGGGTCATCGAAGTTCCACAATCGGTCAAGGGTCTGTTGATCCAGCATCCAAAGGCTCCTGCTCAGTTCACACCTGCGGCCAGTTCTTGGGCACTCCTAATGTATCGGGAAGTGACGTGCCGTTGCGCCGCCCGGGCCGCCAGGCCCCCGGCCCTGTAGAACCAGTTGGAGTGCCGGCTAAAGGCGGTGATCGTCAGCAGCACCTGCCCCGAGGCGTCGATCGCCACCTCAAAGGCCTCCTCGCCACGTTCCGGATGGCCCGGCAGGGTGCCGTACCCGAACCCGGCGCTTTGCGGCCCGTCGTCGAGTGCAACCGGGCGCACCCACACCACTTCACAGGGGGCGTTGATCCGGAAGGGGCCGACGCCGAATCCGCTCACCACGCGCGCGCCGGGCACGACTGTGGCCGACTCCGTGCGGACGCGCAGCCCGGACCGCTTCTGCAGCTCCCAGGCAAGGACGCCCTCAGCCACCCGCCGGTACAGCGCCTGGCCGTCGCCGAGGTAGGTCCGGGACACCAGGCAGGGAAAGCCTTCCGGAGCCTGGCCGTGCTCGGTGGAGCCGATGCCCGGATAGTTCAGCGCGCCGCGGGCGATCCGCGCGTTCACGCGCTGCCTCCGCCGGCCAGCCGGGCCCAGCCGAGCTGCTCCTGCTGCCGGCGGCTCAGCGACGCAACCACGAGGTCGTACGAGTCTTCCACCATGTCGCGCACCATCGCATCGGGCAAAGACCCGTCCAGGCGCACACCGTTCCAGTGTTTCTTGTTCAGGTGCCACGCTCCGGTGATCTCCGGATGGGCGGTCCGCAGCTGCTGGGCCAGGGCCGGCTCGCATTTCAGGCTGACGGAAAAGTCGGACTCGTCCATCGCGGAGAGGGCGAACATTTTGGCCTCATTCCGGAGTCCGCCGGAGACGGCGGCGCGGACCTTGAAGACGGAGATCTCGGGTCCAAACGGAAAGTCCTCGAAGGCCCCGGGGAACCCGAGGCAAAGGGCCCGAAGGGCAGCTGCATCCATGCCTCGAGCCTACTGTTTCAGGTTCCGTTGCGGAGGCTACAAGCCAAAGCGCGCGGCGTCCTGCGCCGGGCACGCGTTCATGATCACATCGAGGCCGGCGGCCTTGGCCCGCCCGGCGGCCGCTTCATCGATGACGCCCAGCTGCAGCCACACGGCTTTGGCCCCGACGGCGATCGCCTGGTCCACGACGTCACCCACCCGGCGCGAATTCACGAAGCAGTCCACGACGTCGATGGGCCGCTTGCTGTCCGGGATGTCTGCGAGCCTGGCGTAGCCCGTCTCGCCGTGCACGGACCCGCCCCGCAGGTTCACCGGAATGATCTCCATGCCCAGCCGGTCGCGGATGAAGAGGGCGGTGTCGTAGGCGGCACGCCTCTCGTTGGTGGACAGGCCCACGATGGCCCAGCGCCCCTTGGTGCGCATGAGCCGTTCGAGTACTGAGGGATCGTTGACGTGCGACATGACCACAGCCTACGCGCTACGGGTGGCCGGGAAGCGTGGGGATCACATCGGGAAGTGTCGGCGCGGGCAGCGGTTCGGCGGGAAGGCTGCGGTCGCCGCCCCGGCCGGGGAGTGCGGGCATTCCCGGCGTGACCGGACGATGTGGCGGTGTGGGCAGGACCCCGCCACGGCCAACGGCGGGCGGCGTCGCGCCGGGTGTGGGCTCCGCATGAACCGCAGCAGCGGATCCGGGCTCGGCCGGTGCGATGCCGGGCGCCGGGGGCGTGGTGGCATGCGCCGTTTCCGATCGGATGGGGGTTGCCGGGAGGTCCGCCGGTGACGGCTGGGCGGGCTTCGGCGCCACTTCCCGGCTCTGGCCGGAAGGCTGGAAGATGACGCCGACCGTATGGCCGACGCCGTGCCGGAAATCCTCGCTGGAGGCCGCCACGGCACCGGCACCGAGGGTCATGGCGCCCACAACGGCGCCGCCGACGATTGCCAGCCGGCGCTTGCGGCCGCGGCGTTCGGCGAGGCTCGTGACCCCGGGCGGCAGCGATTCATCGGCGGAATCCTTCGCGGATGTGACCGTGGGGAGTGCCGTCGTCGTCAATGGGACAGGGCGCACCGGGCCGGGCGCTCCGGCGGCCAGAAGTGCCGCGAGGTCGGCGCGGGGTGCGGGTGCCTCGTCAGGGACCAACGCCTTGAGCTGTTCCAGGGAGTTGCGGAGTTCGGGGGCAGCTTCGAGGCCGGAATCGCGGAGCATCGCCTGGATGCTGCCATCCTGCTGGGTGTCGCGTGTGCCGGTCATGATGCTGCGTGGTCCTTTTCGGTTACGAGTTCGCGCAAGGCGCTGAGCCCGCGTCGCTGAAGCTGTTTGATGGCCCCGGGTGTCTTGTCCATGATTCCGGCCACCTGTTCGATGGAAAGGTCAGCGACGATGCGCAGGACCAGGACCTCCCGCTGCTCCTCGTTGAGCTGGGAGAGGGTGCCAGAAATGCCGCCCAGGGAGCCGAGGGCCTCGTCCTCGGCGGAAGCGGAATACCGCGCGTCGACCAAGGGATCGTATTCGGCCAGGTACGGTGTGCGTTCGGCCCGGCGCCGGTAGTCGACCAATCGCGCGTGGGCGACAGAGAAAATGAAGGTCCGCAGCCCCGTGTGGCCGCCGGTGACGTTGGCCAGTTTTGGCAGGACGTCGACGAAGACGTCCTGCGTGAGCGCCTCGGGATCTTCCACACCGCGGGCCCGGAAATAACCGAGCACCGCGGGCGAAATGGCCGTGTAGACAGCGCTGAAGCCTGACGGGTCGCCAGCCAAGGCGGCTGACAATTCGTCATCGCTTAGCTGTTCTGCCAAGAGGCTGTCCTTCCGTTACTGCTGGGGGTGCGGCCTCAGCAAGTCTAGCGGCCGCACCCCCGATGCCTCGGTGGAGGCATTCAGTGCTTGCTTGTCGAGGCTTACTTCTCGACCTTGGGCAGCTGCGCAGACGGCGTAGCCGGAACGGCCGGGGTGGCCGGAACGCCCTTGACGGCGGGAACGGCGGGAACAGCCGGAACGGCAGCGTTTACGTTGGCGTTGGCGTGCGCCTCGCCGGCAGCGCTCTTGACACCGGCGGTGCCGCTGACGTTGGCGCCGTCCTTCGAGTCAACGGTGCCGTCGACGGAGCCTTCACCGGCAGCTTTGGCGCCCTTGGCGGCGGCGTCGCCCTTTGCGGAGCCGTCAGCAGACGGGGCAGACGGTACCGCGGGGGTGGCCGGTACGGCCGGAACGGCGGGCTTCGCCGGGAGCGTGGGGGTGGCCGGCACAGCAGGAGTAGCCGGGGTGGCGGGCGTAGCGTGGGTCACGTCAGACTGCTGGGTGCTGGACACCTGAGCCGCGTTGGCCAGTCCGATGCCGGAGAAGCCTCCGACTGCGAGGATGGCGGCGCCGACGGCAATCTTGGTGGTCTTGCTAACACTCTTCATAACAGACATACATCCTTTGTTTTTGGTGGAAGGCGGGCTGCGGCCCTCTGTGGGCAATAGACAGCCCGTTCTCGCCGTGGAAGGCTGGCCGGCGCCCATGGGGGCAGGCGCCGGCCGGCGCTTACGGTGGAAGGCCTGCCGGAGAACTGGTGGGGGGTCCAAACTCCGGCGGCGCTTACATAAGGAGTAATCGCTGGGGTGGCCCGAAAGGTTACGCGCTGATCGGAAATTTCTTTTTTTCTTTTCCGGAAGGGCTTTGCCGCCTGGCACAGCACGTCGTTAACGACGGCGCCATTAACGACGACGGCGGCGGGCCGCCCCTTCCAGGGTGACCCGCCGCCGTCGTGCGTCGGTCAGTGCCGCATCAGCTACTCAAGCGTCCGCCAGAGCTAGTCGTTGATGAGGTCGTTGACCACGATTGTCTGGTCGCGGTCCGGTCCGACGCCGATCGCGGAGAAGCGCGTGCCCGAGAGCTTTTCCAGGGCCAGGACATAGTTCCGGGCATTTTCCGGCAGGTCATCCAAGGTACGGGCGCCCGTGATGTCCTCGGTCCAGCCTTCGAAGTACTCGAAGATCGGCTTGGCGTGATGGAACTCGGTCTGGGTCATGGGCATCTCGTCGTGCCGGACCCCGTCGACGTCGTAGGCCACGCAGACCGGGATCTGCTCGATGCCGGTGAGGACGTCGAGCTTGGTGACGAAGTAGTCTGTGAAGCCGTTGACGCGGGAGGCATGCCGGGCCAGGACGGCGTCGTACCAGCCGCAGCGGCGGGGGCGCCCGGTGTTGACGCCAAACTCGCCGCCGGTCTTCTGCAGGTACAGGCCCATCTCGTCGAACAGTTCCGTGGGGAATGGACCGGCGCCCACGCGCGTGGTGTACGCCTTGATGATGCCGATGGAGCGCGAGATGCGGGTGGGGCCGATGCCGGATCCCACGGAGGCGCCGCCCGCGGTGGGGTTCGAGGACGTGACGAAGGGGTAGGTGCCGTGGTCGACGTCCAGGAAGGTGGCCTGGCCGCCCTCCATGAGGACCACCTTGCCCTCGTCCAGGGCCGTGTTCAGGACAAAGGTGCTGTCAATGACGAGCGGGCGGAGGCGTTCGGCGAAGGACAGGAAGTACTCCACGATCTCGTCCACCTCGATATCGCGGCGGTTGTACACCTTGACCAGGAGCTCGTTCTTCTGGCGCAGCGACCCTTCGACCTTCTGGCGCAGGATCGAGGCGTCGAACACATCCTGGACCCGGATGCCGAGGCGGGCCACCTTGTCCATGTACGCCGGGCCGATTCCGCGGCCGGTGGTGCCGATGGCGCGGCTGCCGAGGAACCGCTCGGTGACCTTGTCCAGGACCTGGTGGTAAGGCGCCACGAGGTGGGCGTTGGCGGAAACGCGCAGCTTGGAGGTGTCGGCGCCGCGGGCCTCGAGGCCGTCGATTTCCTGGAACAGGGCTTCCAGGTTCACCACGCAGCCGTTGCCGATGATCGGCACCGCGTTGGGGCTCAGGATGCCGGCCGGAAGGAGCTTGAGCTCATACTTCTCACCGCCCACGACGACGGTGTGCCCGGCGTTGTTGCCGCCGTTGGGCTTGACGACGTAGTCAACCCGGCCACCGAGCAGGTCGGTGGCCTTTCCTTTGCCTTCGTCGCCCCATTGGGCTCCGACGATCACGATTGCTGGCATGGGATCCTCCCCCATTCGTTCGGGCCGAGCTGCAGGTGATTGACCAGGTGGCCACCGCAGCGCAGCGCCGTTCATGAGAATGCCCCGAATCTACCGCTGTGCTCTTACCCAACGCCAGAGTTCCGGGGCTCTTACCACCCAAGTTTAGCCGAAAACGCTCTCCGGCATCGCCCACCAGCACCGGCCCGACACATAGCGGACGTGACTTGCGGGCCGACCGGGCATGGAATTAAGTGGGAGGGACCATCCCGAGCGGCCGAGGGACCTGGACCGTTGACGCCGCAGCAACCCTGCCGGACACAGCCCGCTTCACCGCGGCGGCCGTGACCGGCCACGGTGCTACTGCCAGGACCGATGGAAAGGAACCCGCGCCATGTCCCAGAACACCTTGTCCCAGAACAGCCCGTCCCAGAACACCGATCACATCCGGGTCACCCATGCCGGCTCCTTGCCCCGCACGCCCGAGCTGATTGCCGCGAACGAGGTCAAGGAGGCCGACGGCATCACGCCTGAATTCCTGGACCTGCTGCAAACCTCCGTCGTGGACGTCGTCCAACGCCAAAAGGATCTCGGCATCGATATCCCCAACGACGGCGAATACGGGCACACGATGTCCAGTTCCGTGGACTACGGCGCCTGGTGGAACTACTCCTTCTCCCGGCTCGGCGGCCTGGAACCGACCGACGTGGACCGCTGGGCCGACGCCAAGGCGCACCGCTCCTCGCCGGGGCACATCGTCCTGACATCCTTCCCGGACCGCCGGGACCGGCAGAAGTTCGATGACGCCTACAACGATCCTTCCTCGGGGATCCTGGCTCACCGCCGCGCGGTTACGCAGCCAAAGATCGCCGGGCCGCTGACGTACACGGGCCAGGCGCTCGTGGCCTCGGACGTCGCCAACCTCAAGACCGGCCTGGCCGCGGCCGGCCTCACCGAGGGGTTCGTCGCGTCCCTCTCCCCCGGTTCGTGCGCCCGCGTGGCCAACGAGTACTACCGCAGCGATGAGGAACTCCTCTATGCCTGCGCCGACGCCATGCGGGAGGAATACAAGGCCATCATTGACGCCGGCCTGACGGTCCAGCTCGACGACCCGTCCCTGGCCGAGAGCTGGGACCAGATCAACCCGGAGCCGAGCCTCGAGGACTACCTGAAGTTCATCCAGCTCCGCGTCGAAGCCACAAACTGGGCGCTGCGCGATCTCCCGCAGGACAAGATTCGGCTGCACGTCTGCTGGGGTTCCTGGCACGGCCCGCACACCACCGACATCCCGTTCGCTGACATCGTCGGGGCGGTCCTGCAGATCAACGCCGGCGGCTACTCCTTCGAAGCGGCCAACGTCCGGCATGAACACGAGTGGCGGGTGTGGGAAGACACCAAGCTCCCCGACGGCAAAGTCATCATTCCCGGGGTCGTTTCCCACGCCACCAACGTTGTGGAGCACCCGGACCTGGTGGCAGACCGGATCGTGCGTTTTGCCGAGCTCGTCGGCCGCGAAAACGTGATTGCGTCCACGGACTGCGGGCTGGGCGGCAGGGTGCACCCGCAAATTGCCTACGCCAAGCTGGAGGCCCTGGGTGAGGGCGCACGCCGCGCGAGCAAACGTCTCTGGTAACAGCGCCGGAGGGCAGGCCCGCCGTCCGGTGCCGCATTTCGCGGGGCTTGATAGACTGATATAGATCGATCAGGAATCGGTCCACACCACATTTTCAAACCACACCATTGCTAAGCATGGCCTGTATTCGGCGTGCCTGCATCCGGTGTGGCAGCTTTGCCAATCCCGCAGGAGACCCAGCAACATATGACAGCCCTGGCCACTGAAAATTTCCGCGAAGAGCTCCTGAGCCGCCGGTACGAACCCAACGTCGGCGCCGTCAACGAACTCTGTGACGCCCTCCAGGCAGCCAAAGCTGGCACCATGGTCCCCTACGTGGACCCCATGCACGATGTCGATGAGTGCCGCATCATCAGCTTGTACTCCAACATCGGCACCGCGGACGCATCGGGCTTTATCACCGCCGGCGATGACGAGGCGGCCACCCGCATGCTCGGCGTCCAGTGGAAGCTGGGCCTCCGCCCCGAATTCGTCATGCCGTGGAACGTCCACCCGTGGCACGTCGACGGCGAACCCAACGGCAAGTTCACGCCGGACCAGATTTCCGCCGGGCTCAAGCCGCTGCTGAAGTTCCTGGCCCTCGTGCCCCGCGCCTCCGTGATCGTGGCCCACGGCACCGAGGCCAACCGTCTGGCCAACCTGCTGCTCAAGACCGAAGTGCCCATGATCTGGCGCCGCGGCCTGAAGACCTACAAGGTCCGTTCGCTCAGCGGCCGCGCCTTCGCCGGCACCCCGGTCCGCCAGGAGGAGTACCTGGCGGAAATGCACACCGCGTACGCGGACGCCATGGCCCGCACCGGTCTGGCCAAGGCCAGCTAACCCACCTGCACCATACGACGGCGGGCTCTCACCTCAAGGTGGGAGCCCGCCGTCGCTAGTTAACCCACACCGCGGGGTCACTTACCGCCTGTCCACCGTGGTGGGATGGACCGTAAGTGACCCCGCGTTGCGTCGTTTGGTGCCGCGTCAGCCCTGGGCTTCGATGGCCGCCTTGGCGCCCGGATCGGAATCGGACAGGAACTTTTCGATCCGCTCCGGCTCTTCGGCCTCGCCGATCGCCGCGGACGCACGGCCCAGCGAGTAGAGCGAGCGCAGGAAGCCGCGGTTGGGTTCGTGCTCCCACGGGATCGGCCCGACGCCGCGCCAGCCGTTGCGTCGCAGCGAATCCAGGCCGCGGTGGTAGCCCACCCGCGAGTACGCGTAGGAATCGATGGTGCGGCCCTCATCCCACGCTTCCTCGGCCAGGATGGCCCACAGCAGCGAGGACGTGGGGTGCTTCGCCACGAGGTCCACGGCTTCCTGGCCGAGCGCGAGGTGCTGGTAGATCTCAGTCTCGGCAGGCAGGAGCGTGGGCTCGGGACCCATCAGATTCTTGCGGAACTCGTCGGACATGGCTAGAAGGTCTTACCGGTGGAGCCGAGCTGCTGGGCTGCTTCCACCACGCGGGCGGCCAGGCCGGCCTCGGCGGAGGCGCCCCAGACGCGGGGATCGTAGAGCTTCTTGTTGCCGACCTCGCCGTCGACCTTCAGCACGCCGTCGTAGTTGCGGAACATGTGGTCCACCACCGGACGGGTGTAGGCGTACTGGGTGTCGGTGTCGATGTTCATCTTGATCACGCCGTAGGAGACCGCGTCCGCGATTTCCTTCTCGGACGAGCCGGAGCCGCCGTGGAAGACCAGGTCGAACGGGTTGGCCTTGCCGATCTTGTCCCCGACCTGCACCTGGATGTCCTTGAGGATCTCCGGGCGCAGCTTGACGCCGCCCGGCTTGTACACGCCATGCACGTTGCCGAACGTCAGGGCGGTGATGTAGCGGCCGTTTTCGCCGGAACCGAGCGCGTCGATGGTGGCCAGGGCGTCCTCGACCGTGGTGTAGAGCTTTTCGTTGATGGCGTTCTCGACGCCGTCTTCCTCGCCGCCCACGGTGCCGATCTCAACCTCGAGGATCATCTTGGCGGCCGCGGTGCGCTCGAGCAGTTCGCGGGCGATCCGCAGGTTCTCCTGCAGGGTCTCGGCCGAGCCGTCCCACATGTGCGAGTTGAAGAGGGGGTTGCGGCCAGCCTTGACCTCGGCCTCGGAGGCGGCGAGCAGCGGGAGCACAAAGCCGTCCAGCTTGTCCTTGGGGCAGTGGTCGGTGTGCAGGGCGATGTTGACGCCGTAATTCTTGGCGACCTCGCGGGCGAAGGCGGCAAAGCCCAAGGAGCCGGCAACCATGTCCTTGGTCGAGGCGCCGGACCAGTAAGCCGCACCGCCGGTGGAGACCTGGACGATGCCGTCGGACTCGGCCTCGGCGAAGCCGCGGAGGGCGGCATTCAGGGTCTGGGAGGACGTGACGTTGACGGCCGGGAATGCGAAGCCGCCCGTCTTTGCGCGGTCGATCATCTCGGAGTAGATCTCTGGGGTTGCAATGGGCATGCTGACTCCTCGTCGAAAGCAGTGGTAGCTACATGGCTATCTACATCCTAGCCACGTGCGTCCCGGAGCCGCATACGTGAAGCCGGGCCCGGGAAATGTTCCCGGACCCGGCCACAGAGGCAGGCAAAGATGTTATGGCGCCCTGCCGGCGCGCCGGCCTCCGGCTACTGTCCCGCGACGCTCGTCGCGAACCGGACGGTCATGCTGCCGACGCCGGTGACGTCGTCATAGCCCGGCGCGGTTCCCAGCGATGTGTCGTTGCCGGTGCCAACCAGATAGCTAGCGCCGCTGATGGGACTGGAGAAGACCATGGCCTGGGGGCTGGACTGCGGCACCACATCCCGCGCTCCGGAGTTGGCCGTCTTCGCTGCAGCGTAGATGGCCGGGTTGGCGAACCCGACGGTCTTTCCGGTCGCGGACTGTGCGATCGCCATCTGTGCCGCCGTCAGCGGGCAGGCCAGCGACGTTCCGCCGTACCCGGTCGTCTCATAGGCGCCGGTTTTGAGGACGTGGTCGTTGGTGATCGGGCTGATCCCCACCTGGTAGCCGGTGTAGGGATCGGCAAGGGAGGACACATCCGGGGAAACCCGGTGGCCATTGGCCAGCGCGGCCGGCACGGTGCCCTGCTGGTAGCCCGGCTGGGCGAACACCGCGCTTATTCCGCCGCCGGCGCCGAAACGGAAGGTTCCAGGCATGGCCCCGGCGTAGCTGAGGCTGCCGTCGGGATTCGGGACGATCCGGTTGCGGGTGGTTCCCCAGCCGGTTTCGAACAGGTAGTCGTTGTTCTTGCCCACGGCCAGGCTGGTTCCGCCGACGGCCGTAACAAACGGCGAGCTGGCCGGGAAGTCCGGGGACGCGTAGCCCAAGCTCGCCTTCTCGTCGCCGTTGTCGCCGCTGGAGAAGTAGAGCCCTACGCCTTCGCCGGCCGCCTGAAGGTGAATGTTCTGCATGCCCATCAGCGCGTTCGGGGAGACCGCCTCGCCCACGTAGCCGTAGCTGTTGCTGACAATGTTGCTGAGCTTCTTGTCCAGGATGGTGGACATCGCGACGTCGAGGCCCGCGCCGCAGTTGTTCCCTCCGACGTAGAGAATATTCGCGGCAGGGGCGAGTCCGTGGACGGCCTCGACGTCGAGCGTCTGCTCACCCTGCCAGCCGCTGGGCTGCCCGCACAGGGCCTGGTCCATGAACATTTTCGAGTCGGGCACGATCTGCTGGTACTGCCCGGTCTTGAGGGCCGGGAGGCTGTTCTTCTGCGAGTACGTGTTCGCGTCCGATTCGATGCTCGGCGAGGCGTAGGCGTCGATGATCGCCACAGTCTGGCCCGCGCCGGCTGTCGAGGGGGACGTCACCCCGTAAGCGCCTTGCAGCTGGGACGGGGTGTAACCGCAGATGCCGGTGCCGAAGCTCGTTGAGCCGTAGGCCGCCGGGACGGTGACCTTGTTCTGCTCCCAGTAGTTCGAGCAGGGTGCCGCAACCGGCGGGGCGCCGACGGGCTTGGCGGACGGCTGGGCCTGGTCCGAGGCCTCGCCGGCGGTTGCCAGCGACGGGCGGGTGAGCAGCCGCCCCTGGTCGATGGAGATCGCCTGGACCTTGGCTGACAGGTTCGCCGGCACGGAGGGGGCGGTGGACGGGCCGATCAGGCTCTGGCCCTGGAACGAATAGGTCTGCTCGGTGGTGCTGAAAGCGGCATTGATCTGGGCGACGGTTCCGCGGAAGACCACGTAGAGGCCGCTCGCGGGGACCGAGGTAATCACCATGCCCTGCGCCTTCAGGTAGTCAACGACCGCCGTGACGTCAGCCTTGGCCGGACCGTACTTGGCGATCCAGTCCGCGGGCGACAGGTACTGCTGGTAGTTCGGATTGCCCGGAGTGGACACGGCCGTCGCAAACGCCTTGGCCGCTCCGGCGTCGGGCAGGTTCAGGTAGATCTCGCCCTCGACGGTCGTATTGCTCAGTGGGGTGCCGGTCTTGGCGCGTGAACCTGCCCAGGGGGGAACTGAACCCGGAGAGTTGTTCGACGGCGGCGGCGTCGGCGGGGCCGCGACCGCGGCTGTTGCGGTCAGGCCGATGGCAACGGCCAGGGATGTTCCAAGCGCGAGCAGGCGCGTGGTGCGCCGGGAATGCGAAGTTGCGACCTTCTTCATGAAATGCCTTCCCCTAAGCAGGCACCCGTTGCGCCCGCACACGCCAGAGCCTAAACGGCAAAAACCGATCTGACTATAGGTGCCTCAGGAAACTATCTGGCCGAACACGTGGCGGCGGACCCAGGCGTGCATCGCGATGGCCGCGGCGGATGCGGCGTTGATGGAGCGGGTGGAGCCGAACTGCTCGATCGACAAGGTGGCGAGCGCCGCTTCGTGGACCTCGGCGGTCAGCCCCGGGCCCTCCTGCCCGAACACCAGCACGCAGTCCTTCGGCAGTTCGTAGGTCTCCAGCGGGACGGAGTCCGGGAAGATGTCGATCCCGATAATCGCGAGGCCCTCCCCCTGCGCCCAGGCCACGAAGTCCGCGACGGTGGGGTGGTGGCGGATGTGCTGGTAGCGGTCGGTGACCATGGCGCCGCGGCGGTTCCACCGGCGTCGTCCGATGATGTGGACTTCCTTGGCGAGAAAGGCGTTGGCGGACCGGACCACGGTGCCGATGTTCATGTCGTGCTGCCAGTTCTCGATCGCGATGTGGAAGCTGTGGCGCTTCGAGTCCAGGTCGGCCACGATCGCTTCGTGCTTCCAGTAGCGGTACTTGTCCACCACGTTGCGCCGGTCCCCGTCGGCCAGCAGGTCCGGATCCCAGTGGTCGCCGTGCGGAAGTTCGCCCTCCCAGGGGCCGACGCCGACCTCCGCCTTGGGCCCGCTCTCAGTATCAGCCCCAGTAGCAGCCTCAGTATCGGCCTCGGTGAAAGGGGCGGGCGGAAGCTCGGCCGCGGGCGTTGCACCGGCGTCGTCGGGAATCTGGGGTTCAGTCACGCCTCAACACTAGACTTAGGACGCAGGCAGCAGCACACTCACGGCGGAGGACACCATGGCAGAACAGCGCGACGACCAGCGGACCGATTCAGGCGAGCCCAGTTCACCTGCGTCGGTGTACCGCAGCGGCCAGGAAATCGAGTGCTGGCTGACGGACATGGACGGCGTCCTCGTTCACGAGAACCAGCCCATCCCGGGCGCGTCGGAGCTGATCCAGCGCTGGGTGGATACCTCCAAGCGCTTCCTCGTGCTGACCAACAACTCGATCTTCACGCCCCGGGACCTCGCGGCCCGGCTGAGCTCCTCCGGCCTGGAAATCCCCGAGGAGAACATCTGGACCTCGGCGCTGGCCACGGCGCAGTTCCTCAAGGACCAGGTCCGCGGATCGGAATCGGGCAACCGCGCCTACACGATCGGCGAGGCCGGGCTCACGACGGCGCTCCACGAGGCAGGCTTCATCCTCACCGACCAGAACCCGGATTTCGTCGTGCTCGGCGAGACCCGCACCTACTCCTTTGAAGCCATCACCATGGCGATCCGCCTGATCCTGGCCGGCGCCCGCTTCATCGCCACGAACCCGGACGCCACCGGCCCGTCGAAGGACGGCCCCATGCCCGCTACCGGCGCCATCGCGGCCCTCATCACCAAGGCCACGGGCCGCGAACCGTACATCGTGGGCAAGCCCAACCCGATGATGTTCCGTTCGGCCATGAACCAGATCGACGCCCATTCGGAAACCACGGCCATGATCGGCGACCGCATGGACACCGACATCATCGCGGGCATGGAAGCGGGACTGCACACGGTGCTGGTGCTCAGCGGCATCACGCACCGGGACGACATCGCCGCCTTTCCGTTCCGGCCGAACCAGGTCCTCAATTCCGTGGCGGACCTCAAGAACCAGATCTGACCGGGGCGCCGGCGGGGCCGCTCCCGGCGCCGGGATGCATCAGAACGCGGTCTTCTTCCCGCCGCCGCCCGGCAGCGGGAAGAAGTCGTCCTGGAGTTTTTCGATGATGGGCCGGTAGATGAACGGGCTCCAACCGGGGCTCGCGTGCTCCGGCCTGGCGCCGTCCGTTCGCAGGTCATCCGAGACCATGTTGGCTTTGAAGGTCAGTGACCACGAGTCCCGGGCAGACTCGTAATCCACGGTCTTGTCCCCGGGGTTGCCAATGAACGCCATCTTGGTGCCGCCCAGCTTCCCGACGAAGCGGCTGGCGTCAAAGTGGTAGATGTAAGCGGATTCGGATTGGATCAGCACGCTGGAGGGCGCGATTGGCGACAACTGCTCCAAGGTCTGGTCCACCACCTGGCCCCAGCTGCGCTCATTCTTGTGCAGCATCCTCTCGCCGAGCTCGTAGCCCCCGCGCAGCACCGAGGGGAAGCGGAAACCGCTCTCATAGAGCAGCACCACGCCCTCGAACCAGCTCTGGTCCAGCACGTCGTGCCGGCTCTCGGGGCTGGAGTCGAGCAGGATGAACGCCACTTCGACGCCGTGGAGCTCGCGCAGCCGGGCGGCCACCTGGGTTGCGACCATGCCGCCGAAACTGTGGCCGTAGAAATAGAGAGTGGTCAGCTGGTGGGCGCGGACGTGCTCGATTACGGCAATCACCACCTCGTCGATGTCCAGGCCGTTGTTGGAATACCCGACGGCGGCGAGCTGGCCCCTTTTGTTCAGCGAGCCGCGCAGGGCGTTCAGGATCCACAGGGCCTCCTCCCAGCTGGTCTTGTAGCCGGGGAACAGGATCCAGCTGGCGTGCGGGAAATACAATTCGGCGACGTCGTCGCTCACTTCAAGGATCCGGTTGACGCGCCGCTCGTTCTGCACGTGCTGCGTGAACAGCATGTCCGCCGCCAGCAGGGACGCGGACCCGGCGCCGATCAGGAAAGTGCGTCGGGAAAACCGTTTGAGCTCCACGGCGTGGCGGAGCAGGCGGGCCTCGGCAGGGCCGGGGCCTCGCGGATGGTTCGGTTCCATTTCGGCCGGCACATGACTACCGTATCCACGCTCCGGCGGGGATGAGAAACGGGACCGGCACGAAGGGATGGAACGCGGCCGGAATCGCGGTCCCAGGCCGTCATCGGCGCGGTTCGGAGCCCGCGGCTACGCGGGTTCGGGCTCGCGGCCGACCTCGCGGCGGCTGATTTCCATACCGATCTCGTCATAGGTCGCCAAGAGTTCTGAGCGGGCCATGTCTGAGGGGTCATCGAGCAGGCCGAAGACGGAGTCGCTCGCGGCGAGGAGCTCGTCGTCGGAGAACCGGGTCAGCCGGCGGGTGCCCGAGGGGTCAACCGAGGCGAGGAATTCACCGGACATGTCCAGTGTCTGCATCGCGGCGGAGTCATCGACGCGCAGGCTCAGTTCCAGGGAGACGCCGCCGGGGGCCGGCATGCCGGCGGTCTCCGAGCCGGAGGTGCTGCCGTCGATCGCGTTGAGATCGTTGCGCAGGCCGGCCAGCGCCCCTGATTCCACGAACGCGGCCCGGCCGAGGTCGACGCGGATGTGCGCGGTGATGCCCATGCGGCGAACACGCTGGATGATCTGCATCAGGGAGGGACGGGAGGCCTGCGTGAGGCTCCCCCGGACATCGATCCGGACGACATCCGAAGTGACATCGAGTTTAACGTGGGCTTGCAGAGACTGGTCCATAGGTACTCCAAAGAAGGATGACTATGGCCGACGGCTCAACCGCATCCAGCGTATCCTCGCTGTTCTCGGCGCACAAGTCATCGCCGGCTGCCGGTTCAGACCGCCTGTCGCCGGCCCGGCTCCTCGTAGTGGGTCCGCGTGCCGGTTCCGCCGACGGACTGGACCAGCGATGTGGCGATATCGCGCAGCTTCACATTGCCGTTGCTGGAGGCGTCGGTGAGGATCCGGACCGCCGTTTCCTGGTCGCAGCGGTTCTGCGCCATGACGATCCCGATCGCCATGTCGATGACAGTCCGGGACTCCAGCGTGGCGCGCAGGTTGGTGGCGCTGTCCGTGTGCAGGGAGAACCGGACAGCCAGCCGCAGGGCCTGGGAGATTTCGCGGGTGTACCCGCGCGCCCGGGCCGCGACGTCGCCGTCGAATTTGTGCGGAACGTCGGAGTAAAGATTCAGGGCCGCCTGGGCTTCGCCCTGGAGGTGGAATGGCACCGACAACACCGAGCGCAGCCCGTGCGAGGCCACCGCCGTGGCGTAGTCCGGGCCCCAGCGGTCCTCGTCGAAGAGGTCCGGGACGTAGACTTCCCGTTCCTCCTTGGCGGCCGTGAGGCAGGGGCCCTGGGACAGCGAGTACTGGATCTCGTCGACCTCCCGCGCGGAATCGCTGCTCCACCCGATCGTGGCGGCCTTGCGGTCCCGCAGCAGGGTAATTCCGCACAGCGCGTCGTCGCCGGAGCCCGCGACCTGGTGCGCGGAAAAACGCGCCAGCTCGTTGAGGAATTCTTCGAAGTCCGTGCTGTCGAGGATCAGGTTCTGGATCTGATCGACAGAACTGATGGAGTCAGTCGTCAGGGCTTCATTGGGCGGGAGCATGTCGCGTTTCTCCAGGGGCGGGTACGGACGGGGGTATTTAAGAAATGATAAGTCACCCCCCAGACACCGTCTACCTGTGTACGCCGCAGGAGTAACGGCTAGCTGAGGCCCAGCTCATCCTTGCCGAAAGCGAAGAGGTACGGAACACCGGCTTCGGCTTCGATCTTTTCTTTGGCTCCCGTGTCGCGGTCCACGATCACGGCGACGGCCACCACGTTGCCGCCGGCTTTGCGGACACCTTCGACGGCGGTCAGCGCGGAGCCGCCGGTGGTCGACGTATCCTCCAGGACCAGGACCTTGCGCCCTTCCACTGCGGGGCCCTCCACCTGGCGTCCCATGCCGTAGGACTTCTGTGCCTTCCGGACGACGAAGGCGTCTACCGGGCGCCCGGCGTCGACGGCGGCGTGCATGACCGCGGTGCCCACGGGGTCTGCCCCCATGGTGAGTCCGCCGGCGCACTCGAAATCGATCCCGGCGTCGTCCAGCAGTGAGAGCATGACCTGCCCCACCAGCTTGGAGGCCTCGTGGTGCAGGGTGATGCGGCGCAGGTCAATGTAGTAGTCGGCCTCCGCGCCGGACGAGAGGATGACCTTGCCGCGGACGACCGCCAGTTCCTTGATCAGTTCCAGGAGTCGGGCACGGGCAGCGGCAGCATCGGCTGCGAAGTCACGGGTGGCAGTCATGGCTCCCAGTTTAGTGGCTGGCCGGTCACGGATTCCCAGCCGGGCTCCCTGTGTGTCGGGGACACCGGGCGCGGGGTCAGCGGCCCGGGACCTTGTACTCTTGGCGGCACCGGCACCCGGGAGTCCGATGGAAGCATGACGGCAGGAACCGAACCATCCACCCGCTGGCCTGCGATCACCAAAGACCCCGGCAGTTTCCGGGTCCGGCCAAACCTGGTGGATTATGACGCGGCGTGTGCGGCCTTCACCTGGGATGAAGCCAGGCGCGCCCTGTCAGGGCTCCCCGGCGGCCGCGGCCTGAACATCGCCTACGAGGCGGTGGACCGGCACGCGGCCGGCAGCGGGGCCGCGCGGGAGGCCCTGCGGTTCGTCCGGGCCGACGGCAGCACCCATTCGTTGAGCTACGCCGGGCTGGCCGAACAGACCAACCGCTTCGCCGCTGTCCTGCGCGGCCTTGGTGTCGGCCGCGGGGACCGGGTCTTCTCCCTCACCGGCCGCGGGCCGGCCCTGTACATCGCAGTCCTCGGCACGTTCAAGAACGCGAGCGTGTTCTGCCCCCTGTTCTCAGCCTTCGGCCCCGAGCCGGTAAGGCAGCGCCTCATACTGGGCTCCGGCCGGGCACTGGTCACCACCCGGGCGCTGTACCGCCGGAAGATCGCCCAGCTCCGCAGGCAGCTCCCGGACCTCCAGCACGTCCTGCTGGTCGACGCCGACGGCGATCCCGAACCCGGAACCCTCGACCTGGCCGCCCTCATGCGCGAGGCACCGCCGGACAGTGAGATCGCGGTCACCCAGCCGGAGGACATGGCCCTGTTGCACTTCACGTCCGGCACCACCGGCACCCCGAAGGGCGCCATCCACGTGCACGACGCCGTGACCGCCCACCACGCGACCGGCACCTTCGCCCTGGACCTGCACCCCGGAGACGTTTACTGGTGCACGGCCGACCCGGGCTGGGTCACGGGAACCTCCTACGGCGTGATCGCACCCCTGAGCCACGGGGTGACGGCCATCGTGGACGAGGAGGAAATGGACGCGGACCGCTGGTACCGGATCCTGGCCGAACAGCGGGTCACCGTCTGGTACACGGCCCCGACGGCCTTGCGAATGCTCATGAAGGCCGGGGCCGGCCGCGCCGCGGGCCACGACCTCTCCGCCCTGCGTTTCGTCGCCAGCGTCGGCGAGCCGCTCAACCCGGAAGTGGTGGTGTGGGGGCAGGAGGCGTTCGGGCAGCCGGTGCATGACAACTGGTGGCAGACCGAAACGGGCGGCATCATGATTTCCAACTTCGCCGGTACCGAGATCCGGCCCGGGTCCATGGGACGGCCGCTGCCCGGAGTCGAGGCGGCCCTCGTGGTCCGGGACGCGGACGGCAAGCCCGTCATCCGCGACGGCGCAGCGGTCCTCGTCACGGCCCCGGACACCATGGGAGAACTGGCCCTCCGGCCCGGCTGGCCGTCCATGTTCCGCGGCTATCTGCATGAGGAGGAGCGTTACCGCCGCTGCTTCGCGGGCGGCTGGTACCTGACCGGGGATCTCGCCAAACGCGACGCCGACGGCTACTACTGGTTTGTCGGCCGGGGCGACGACGTCATCAAGTCCTCGGGGCACCTGATCGGGCCGTTCGAGGTGGAGAGTTCCCTCATGGAGCATCCGGCCGTGGCCGAGGCCGGCGTGATCGGGGTCCCGGACCCCGTGGCCGGCGAGGTGGTCAAGGCCTTTGTTGAGCTCCGGACCGGCTGGGAGCCGTCCGGGGAGCTGGCGCTGGACATCATCGGCTTCGCCCGCAAGCGGCTGGGCCCCGCCGTCGCGCCGCGGCTGCTGGACTTCACCACAGCGCTGCCCAAGACCCGCAGCGGGAAGATCCTCCGGCGCCTGCTCAAGGCGCGCGAGCTCGGCCTGCCGGAGGGTGACACCTCCACCATCGAGACGCCCCAGGCCGCGCCAGACCCGGCCGCCACAGAGCGGACCAGCACAGAGCCGGCCAGCACAGAGCGGGCCCCGAAATGACCGGCACCGCAGTCCCGCGCGGGGGCCCCGTGGACGCGGCCCACGGCCGGCACCTGCTGCTGCAGATGCTGCGCGTCCGCCAGCTCGAAGAGAAGTGCGTCGAGCTCTACAGCGCGGCCAAGATCCGCGGCTTCCTGCACGTCTACATCGGCGAGGAAGCCGTAGCCGCCGGCGTCATGGCTTCCCTGGCCCCGGAGGACGCCGTCGTCGCGACGTACCGGGAACACGGCCACGCCCTGCTCCGGGGCGTCTCGGCCGGCGCGATCCTCGCCGAAATGTACGGCCACGTCGAAGGATGCTGCCGCGGCCGCGGCGGGTCCATGCACCTCTTCGACGCCGCCACCCGCTTCTTCGGCGGCAACGCGATCGTCGCCGGCGGCCTTCCGCTCGCCGTCGGCCTGGCCCTCGCGGACAAGATGGCGGGGCGTTCCAACGTCACGGTGTGCTTCTTCGGCGAAGGGGCCGTGGCCGAAGGCGCCTTCCACGAGAGCCTCAACCTGGCGGCTCTCTGGCAGCTGCCAGTGCTGTTCTGCTGCGAGAACAATCTCTACGCCATGGGCACCGCGCTGGTGCGTTCGGAGTCCCAGACGGACATTGCGCTCAAGGCCGCCGCCTACGAGATCCCCGCCTGGGCGGTGGACGGCATGGACGTCCTGGCTGTCCAGGAGGCTGCCCGCCGAGCCGTGGACGCGGTGCGCTCAGGCGGCGGACCGCATTTCCTGGAGCTGCGGACCTATCGCTTCCGGGCCCACTCCATGTTCGATCCCGAACGCTACCGGACCAAGGAGGAGGTGGCCCGGTGGATGGAACGGGACCCCATCATGCTGCTGCGCGCCACCCTGGAAGCAGCAGGCCAGCTCTCGGCCGCCGACTGGGAGCAGCTGCAGGCTGACGTCCAGGCGGAAGTCGCGGCCGCCGTCGACTTCGCCGAGGCCGGAACGCCGGAACCGGTGGAAGAACTGACCCGTTTTGTCTACAGCGAGCGCGGCGGCGACGAGGGCACGGACACAGCAACCCGCTCGGCGGCCGCACGGCGGCGTGCCGGGAAGGGAACAGGAACGCCATGAAATCCAGCTACCGCGAAGCGCTCCGGGCGGGCATCCGCGACGCCCTGATCCGCGACGAGCGCGTATTCCTGATGGGCGAGGACGTGGGCGCCTACGGCGGCTCGTTCGCCGTCAGCCTGGGCCTGCTGGAGGAGTTCGGCCCGGACCGGATCCGCGATACCCCGCTGTCGGAATCCGGCTTCGTCGGTGCCGGGATCGGGGCCGCGCTGGGCGGCATGCGCCCGATCGTGGAAATCATGACCGTCAACTTCAGCCTGCTCGCCCTCGATCAGATCGTGAACAACGCCGCCACCTTGCTGCACATGTCCGGCGGCCAGTTCAACGTGCCGCTCGTGATCCGGATGACCACCGGCGCGGGCCGCCAGCTCGGCGCCCAGCACTCGCACAGCCTCGAGGGCTGGTACGCCCACATTCCGGGTCTGCGGATCCTCGCTCCGGCCACCCTCGAAGATGCCCGCGGGATGCTGTGGACGGCCCTGCAGGACCCGGACCCCGTGCTGATCTTCGAGCACGGTTCGCTGTACAACGTCGCCGGGGAGCTGGCCGACGACGCCGGGGCCGTGGATATCAGCACCGCCGCCATCCGGCGACCTGGCAACGACATCTCTCTGATCACCTACGGCGGGACCCTCCCCGCGGTACTCGACGCCGCGGAGCAACTGGCGGCCGACAAAATCGACGCCGAGGTCCTGGACCTGCGCACGCTCCGCCCGCTCGACGACGCCGCCATCCTCGCGTCCGTGGCGCGGACGCACCGCGCCGTGGTGATCGACGAGGGTTGGCGCAGCGGCAGCCTGTCCGCCGAGGTGAGTGCGCGGATCACCGAGCAGGCGTTCTTCGACCTCGACGCGCCCGTGGGCCGGGTCTGCAGCGCCGAGGTGCCGATCCCCTACGCGAAGCACCTGGAACTGGCCGCCCTGCCGTCCACGGAACGGATCGTGGCCGCGGCCAAAGCGACGGTGGACATCGGTGGGTGACTTCCTGATGCCCTCACTCGGGGCCGATATGGAGCACGGCAAGATCGTCGAATGGCTGGTCAAGCCCGGCGACTATGTGCGCCGCGGCGATCTCGTGGCCGTCGTGGACACCGACAAGACGGTCATGGATGTGGAGTCCTTCCAGGAGGGGGTCGTGGCGGACCTCCTAGTCGGCATCGGCGAAACCGTCCCGGTGGGAACCCCGCTGGCCGTGATCACCCAGACCCCGGCCGAGGTCGGGGCTCCGGTTCATGAGGCACTCCCGGCACGGGCGCCGGCCAAAGCCGCTGCGGGGCCGCTTCAGGTCCCGCCGCAGATTCCGGAGGCGCCCGGCCCGTCTGCGGGGCCGCCTCAGATCCCGCAGATTCCGGAGACGCCCGGCCGGTCGCAGGGTGCGCCTATCGCGCCTCCCGTGCGGCATCTGGCGCACCGGTTGGGTGTGGACACCGGCAGAATCCACGGCACCGGCAAGGACGGCGCCGTCACCCGCGCGGACGTGGAACACGCGGTGGCAGCCCGGCCCGGCAGCGCGGGCCGGGTGCGTTCCTCCCCACGGGCCAGGCGGCTGGCGGCGGAGCTGGGGATCGCCCTTTCCACCGTGACCGGCACCGGCCCGGACGGTGCGGTGACCGTGGCTGATGTGCAGGGCGCCGCGGCCGGGGAAGGCGCTGCGCGGGCAGCGGAAACACCGGCAGCACCGGCAGCTCCAGCAAAGGGAAAGCCTTCGGCGGAGGCCCGCGAGCGCGTGGCCAGCCTGCGCCGGGCCATCGGCGCCCTGATGACGCGCTCGAAGCAGACCATCCCGCACTATTACCTCAGCACCACACTGGACCTGCGGGCCGCCGTCGACTGGATGCAGTCCGTCAACGCGCACCGGCCCGTCGCCGCCCGGCTGGTCCCGTCAGCGCTCCTGCTCAAAGCGGCGGCGCTGGCGGCGCGGGATGTGCCCGAGGTCAACGGCTTCTACGACGACGGCGGGTTCCGGCCCAGCGCGGCGGTGCACCTGGGCGTCGCGGTGGCCCTCCGCCAGGGCGGCCTGGTGGCCCCCGCAATCCACGACGCCGACACCTTGCCCCTGGACGTGCTGATGGAGCAGCTGCGGGATCTTGTCAGCCGGGCCCGCGCGGGACGGCTGCAGCGCGCCGAGATGGCAGATCCCACGCTGACGGTGACCAACCTCGGGGACCTCGGCGTGGACAGTGTGTACGGGGTGATCTATCCGCCCCAGGTCGCCATGCTGGGCTTGGGCCGGGTGATGGAACAACCGTGGGCCGAGAACGGTCTGCTCGGGGTCCGTCACGCCGTCATTGCCACGCTCTCCGCGGACCACAGGGTCAGCGACGGGCTGCGCGGCGGCCGCTATCTCGTCCGGATCAACGAGCTGCTGCAGGAACCGGAGAACCTGTGAAACCCAACGCCAGGAAAGCTGAGGAACCATGAACGAACAGGACGCCCGGGCGGCGGTGCACGCCGCCATCGGCGCGGTGGCACCCGACGTCGACCTCGACGACGTCGACGAGGGCGCCCGGCTGCGCCAGGACCTGGAGCTCGATTCGCTGGATTTCCTGCGGCTTGTGGAAACCATCGATACGGCCACCGGCGTCGACATTCCGGAGCGCGACTATCCGGCCGTCGCCACCGTCAAAGGCCTCATCGGCTACCTCGCGGCGCACGGCTGACCCCCATCGACTGCTCCATAACGGCCCTTTTGGGGGCCTAAGGGGCGGTTACGGAGCACTCGACGGGGCGAAGCCTGGCCCTGCATGGCTTGGTGTGCAGCTACGGCTGCCTCTGCGGCCGGGGTTCGGCCCGCCGCGCGAACGCCGGCGCGTGCTCGGGCCGCGGACCAAAGGCAATGAACCGGGGAACGATGGTGCGGACCGCAGGAACGCGGCGGGCCACGAAGAGCGCCGCCGCAGGAACTTTTGTCCGCTTCCCGGCCATGATCGGGCCGAAGACCGCGCGCTGCATGAGCCGTTGGGCGCTCTGCACGATGAAGGTGGGCAGCCGCCGCCGTCGTTCGACTTTCTTCAGGTCCGCCGCGGTCACCCGGCCCCGGAGCAGGGCGGGGGCAAGGTAGTTGGCGGCGGCCACCGCGTCCTGGATGGCGAGATTGATGCCGACCCCGCCGGCCGGGGACATCGCATGCGCGGCGTCGCCGATGCAGAGCAGCCCGTTGATGTGCCACGAGTGCAGCCGGTTCAGGCGCACGTCCAGCCAGTGGAGGTCATCGAGGGATCGGATGGCGTCCACGCGGTCGGCGAGGTCTGGGCGGAGGGCCGCGATCCGCCCTCGGAATCCTTCGACGCCTTCGGCGCGGATCCGGGCGTCTGCGCCCTTCGGGGCGAGGTAGCCCATTTGGTAGTAGTCGTTGCGGAACAGGGCCACCATCGCCTCGCCAGGGCCGAACGCCGGGACCAGTCCGGCGACCTCGCCGGTTTCGGCGGGATACCGGGGCAGCCGGAACCACCAGGTGTCGAAGGGCACCGGAAACTCTTTCGGTGCCAGCCCGGCGGCGGTGCGCAGGGCGGAATGGCGGCCGTCCGTAGCGACCACCAAATCCGCCAGGAGTTCGTCCGCCGTGCCGTCCGGGGTGCGGAGACGGACGCCGCGGACGCGGCCGCCGTTGCGGACCAGACCGGTGGCCGTGTGGTTCATGAGCAGCGTGAACCCCGGTTCCTCGGCTGCGGCGGCGGCGAGGAAATTCAGGAAATCCCACTGCGGCATCATGGCCACGTAGTTGTACGGCGGCGGCAGGGCGTCAAAATCGCCCATCGTTACCGGCGGGCCGCCCGGGACCGGAAGCGCGACATTCTTCAGGCGGCTCTGCGGCAGCCGGCGGAATTCCTGGCCGAGGCCCAGCTCGTCAATCAGCCGGATGGTGGAGGGGTGCACCGTGTCGCCGCGGAAGTCGCGCAGGAAATCCGAGTGCTTCTCCAACACTGTGACCCGCACCCCGGCCCGGGCCAGGAGCAGGCCGAGCATCATCCCCGCAGGACCACCGCCCACCACCGCGCAACCGGTCTTTTCCATGGCCCCACGGTACGCCTGCCGGTGGTGCTGCGGGAGGGGGTTGTCGCGGCGGTTTCGGACCCGCGCTGCGGTTTCTGACCCGCGCGGCGGGGATCCGCGTAGCGCCGGTCCGAAAGCGCAGCGGCCGTCGAGGACCGTAGCGCATTCCGGCCCTGAAGCCGTCCGCTACCCGCCCGCCGACGCCGGAACCGCCCGCCCGACGCCGAACGGCCAGCCGGGCCGCGGGCCGTGCTGGCAGTCGGGCCTGGGTCGGCTGCAATAGTTGAGCGCGGTTGACACCGCTGGCTAGGCTGAGGGGCATGCGTGAACTCCAGGCCAAGATCATTGAAGAAATGGGCGTGCAGCCCCGGATCGACCCCGCCGGGGAGGTGCGCAAACGCGTGACGTTCCTCAAGGAATACCTGGCGGCCACCGGCACCAAGGGCTTTGTCCTGGGCATCTCGGGCGGCCTGGACTCTTCCCTCGCCGGCCGGCTGGCCCAGTTGGCGGTCGAGGAACTTGAGGCCGAGGGCGTCGAGGCGAACTTCGTGGCCGTTCGGCTCCCCTATGGCGTCCAGCACGACGAGGACGATGCCCAGGCGGCCCTGGACTTCGTGTCCGCCAAGACCGAATGGACGTTCAATATCTCGGCCGCGGTGGACGGTTTCGAGGACGAGTTCCAGAAGACCGTCGGCGCGGAGATCTCCGATTTCCACAAGGGCAACACCAAGGCCCGGACCCGGATGATCGCCCAATACGCCCTGGCCGGCGAGCACAACTACCTGGTGATCGGCACGGACCACGGCGCCGAGTCCGTCACCGGATTCTTCACCAAGTTCGGCGACGGCGGCGCGGACATCCTGCCGCTGTTCGGCCTCAACAAGCGCCAGAACCGTGCGCTGCTGGCCGAGCTCGGCGCGCCGGCCCGGATCTGGGAAAAGATCCCGACGGCGGACCTCCTGGACGGCAAGCCCGGCCGCACCGACGAGGACGAACTCGGCCTGAGCTATGACCTGATCGATGACTACCTCGAGGGCCGCGAAGTCCCGGATACCGTTGCGGAGCGGATCGAGACGCTGTACCTGCGGACCCGGCACAAGCGCACGGTGCCGGTGACGATTTTCGACACCTGGTGGAAGCAGTAACGCGGAGGTAGGTGTCTCCGCGGGGCACTTTGAGCCGTTTCTTGACCTCTCCGCCGTCAACGACCGGCGTGCCCGTGTCAATGTGCCCCGCGGCCGGCTTCTTTGCCTCGATGTTCTGGCCGGGTGCTCTTGGCCCCGCTGAGGTTCCAGTTACGGGATCAGCACGAGCTTGCCCCGGACGTGGCCTGCGCGGCTGATGCCCAGCGCCCGGGCCGCATCGGTGAGGGGAATCCGCTCCTGGATGCTGAAGCGGAGCTTTCCATCGGCGGACAGCCGGGCCGCCTCCGCTACCCGTCCGTCCAGCAGCCTGACCGGTGCAATGCCGGCGGCGTTGGCCTCTTTGCCGGGCACAGTGGTCACCGCGGCGCCGTGACCACCGAGCAACTGAACCGTCGCCGTCGTCGTCGCCTCCCCTCCAAAGGTGTCCACGACGGCGGTAATGGTGCCCAGGGTGCGGACGCGTTCCACGAGCCCATCGCCATAAACCACCGGTTCGGCGCCGAGGCCGCGCAGATAGTCATGATTCTGCTCTGAGGCGGTGCCAATGACCCTGGCGCCGAGGTGCCGCGCGATCTGGACTGCCGCCGAGCCGACCCCGCCCGCTGCGCCGTGGATGAGGACCGTGTCCCCCACGCCAATGCCGAGCTGGACCAGCGCCGAATACGCTGTGCCGCCAGCGATCGCGACGCAGGCCGCCTGCTCAAACTCGATGCCCGCGGGCTTTGGCGTCAGCTGGCTGGCCGGAAGATTGGCCACGGAGCGGTAGCCACCGGAAATGCCATTCCAGATGACCTCGTCGCCCACCTCGAACCCGGTTCCGCCGGGGCCGACGGCGGTCACCGTTCCTGCCGCCTCACAGCCGGGAACTGCTGGGAGGTCCAGGGGAAGGTAGCGCTCCAGGTGGCCGGCAACGACTTTCCAGTCCACCGGGTTGACGGCGACTGCGCGGATTCCCACCTGGACCTCGCTCTCCCCCGGCGCCGGCAGGTCCTCATCGCCCACGGTGACGACGTCCGAGCTGCCGTAGTGATCGAAAGAGATCCTGGTGCTTTTCATGAGGCTGCGCTCCTTCGGCACGACGCGATTGCGGCCTGCTGCCAGCTTCTGGCACAACGGGCGCCTGCGCAAGAGCCTCGAGACTAGGGACCTGCCCGAGGTAGCCTGGGCCGTCCGGGGGCACTTTGAGCCCCGGCCCGGCACCCCCGGCGTCGACCAGCGGCGCGTCCGTGTCAACGTGCCCCGCGATGGCCGGCCGGGGCTGCCCACATCAGGCGTTGCCCGCTCACGTGCCCTGCAGCTGCGTCGAGATCCGGTGGGCCTCGTCCATGAGCAGCCGCCCCAGCCGGGCGCGCCGGTCTTCCCTGAAGCGCGGCTCGATGCCGGTCAGGGACAGCGCCCAGGCCGGCCGTCCCCGCCGGTCGAAGACCGCGGCGCCCATCCCCCAGCTGCCCTCCAGGACCAGCCCCGGGTTGACCGAATAGCCGGCCTGCCGCGTCGCCTCAAGGTTCTCGCGGACAAGAGCCTCTGTGTGCGCGGCCGCAAAGCTACCGGCATGGGCGGCCCAGTCCGCGAACAGCTCTTCCTGCTCTTCCGGCGGCAGGAATGCCATGATGGCCGTGCCGGCGGAGGCGACGCCGAGAGGAAACCGCACCCCCTCGTGCAGCACGAAGGAACGGACCGGGAAGCTGCCCTCCTCCCGGAGAAGGCACACGGTCTCGTTCCCGCGGCGGATCGAGAAGAACGCGCTTTCACCGGTCTCCTCGGCGAGGCGCCGCAGACTCGGCCTGGCGATGTCCTCCAGTGGAAAGCGGGCCGAGGCCACGGAGCCCAGCAGCAGGATCTCCGGACCCAGGACCCAGTTGCCGCTGCCGGGATCCTGGTCCAGCAGTCCCTCGGCCGCCAGGGAGCTGAGCAGCCGGTGCACCGTGGGGCGCGTCAATCCCGATTCGCGCACCAATTCCACGAGCGGGCAGCCTTCCGGTTTCCGGCCGACCATCCGCAGCAGGCCGGCCACCCGGTTGACCACCTGGGCGCCCTGGATTGGTGCAGCATTCATCCTTGCCTCATTCCGGTTCGAAATACATCCCAAAACACTCCATAGCATCCATATTGTGGACACGCTTCAGCATAGCGTCCACACTATAAACTCCGCTATCTGACAGCCGTTTTCCGCATTGACAGTGGCCTGCGACACACCATAGGCTCCTTCTTCAGATGCGGAGTCCACAAAGTGGATTGTCGAGGACAGCAAGAAGAGCTCAATGAGGAGATGCAATGTCAAAGGTGAAATCCGGGGCAGCAGCCGCGCTGCAGGACGTGCTGCGCGACGGCATGACGCTCGCCGTCGGCGGTTTTGGCCTCAGCGGGATCCCCGCTGACCTGATCGAGGCCGTGCGGGACTCCGGCGTGAGGGACCTGACGGTCGTCTCCAACAACATGGGCGTGGACGGCAAGGGCCTCGGCGTGCTGATCGAAGGCGGCCAGGTCCGCAAGGTCATCGCCTCCTACGTCGGGGAGAACAAGCTCTTTGCCGAGCAGTACCTCGCCGGCCAATTGGAGGTGGAGTTCACCCCGCAGGGCACCCTCGCCGAGCGCCTGCGGGCCGGCGGGGCGGGCATCCCGGCCTTCTACACGAAGACCGGCGTGGGCACCCTCGTCGCCGAAGGCAAGCCGCTGGCCGAGTTCGACGGCGAAACGTTCGTCCAGGAGCGCGCCATCAAGGCCGACGTCGCGCTCGTGCACGCCCACACCGCCGACACCGAGGGCAACCTGATCTACCGCTACACCGCCCAGAACTTCAACCCGGTGGTGGCCACGGCCGGCGTCGTGACGGTCGCCGAAGCCGAGGTGATCGTGGAGCCCGGGCAGCTGGACCCGAACCACATCGTCACCCCCGGCGTGTTCGTGCAGCGCCTCGTCCAGGCCAGCGGCCGCGCCAAGGACATCGAACAGCGGACCGTCCGCCCGCGCCCCGAGGTTGCCGAACCCGCATCCGCCGCCGCCTCTGCCTAAACCGGCCTGAGCGCCGCCACCCACACTTTCAGGAGAAACACCATGGCTTGGACCCGAGATGAAATGGCCGCGATCGCGGCCGAAGAACTGAACGACGGCGACTACGTCAACCTGGGCATCGGCATCCCCACGCTGGTGGCCAACAACCTGCCCGACGGCGTCCGCGTTGTCCTGCAGAGCGAGAACGGGCTGCTCGGCATGGGGCCCTTCCCCTACGAGGGCGAGGAAGACGCCGATCTCATCAACGCCGGCAAGCAGACCGTTACGGTCCTGCCCGGCGCCAGCATCTTCGACTCCGCCACCTCCTTCGGCATGATCCGCGGCGGCCACGTGAAGGTCGCGATCCTGGGCGCCATGCAGGTCTCCGGGAACGGCGATCTCGCCAACTGGACCATTCCCGGCAAGATGGTCAAGGGCATGGGCGGCGCCATGGACCTCGTGGCCGGCACGCCGCGCGTGGTGGTCCTCACGGAGCACAACGCCAAGGACGGCACCGCCAAGATCGTCGCCGAATGCACCCTGCCGCTCACCGGGCTCAGCTGCGTGGACCGCATCATCAGCGACCTCGCCGTCTTCGACTTGGTGAAGCATGAACCCGGCGCCGGCCGGCAGCTGACGCTGACCCGCCTGGCCCCCGGCGTCACCGTGGACGAGATCCGGGCCAAGACCGAGGCGGCGTTTACCGTCGCCCTGGAAGAGGCAACCCCCACCCTTGAAGGAGCGACGGCATGAGCCTCAAAGACCAGTTCGGCAAGGACGTCCTGCTCACCGGCTGGGGGCACAGCCGCTTCGGCAAGCTCAGCGAGGAGACCCTCGAGTCCCTGATCGTGCAGGTTGCCACCGAGGCGATCGGCAACGCAGGGATCGAGCCCGGCCAGATCGACGAGATCTACCTTGGCCAGTTCAACTCCGGCATGATGCCGCTGGCCTTCCCGTCCTCGCTGGCCCTGCAGGTCTCGGACCAGCTGGCCAACGTCCCCTCCACCCGGGTCGAGAACGCCTGCGCCTCCGGCTCTGCCGCGTTCCAGCAAGGCACCAAGTCCCTGCTCGCCGGCACCGCGAAGACCGTGCTCGTCATCGGTGCCGAAAAGATGACCCAGGCCGGGGCCGACGTCGTGGGCGCGGCCCTGCTCGGCGCGGACTATGACATGGCCGGTAAAGCCTCCACCACCGGGTTCACGGGACTCTTTGCCGAGGTCGCGAAGCATTACGGGAAGCGCTACGGGGACGGCAACGGAAAGCTCGGCGACGTCCTGGGCACCATCGCCGCGAAGAACCACCGCAACGGCGTGGACAACCCCTACGCCCAGCTCCGCAAGGACCTCGGCGAGGACTTCTGCCGCACCGTCTCGGACAAGAACCCGATGGTTGCCGATCCGCTGCGCCGCACCGACTGCTCCCCCGTGTCCGACGGCGCCGCCGCCGTCGTCCTCAGCGTTGCCCCCACCGGCGGCGCCACCGCCCCGGTGCGGCTCGCCGGCTTCGGCCAGGCGAACGACTTCTTCCCGTCCGAGCGCCGGGACCCCACCGAGTTCGCCGCCACGCGCGCCTCCTGGCAGCGCGCCCTGGCGATGGCCGGCGTCGGGCTGGATGACCTCGACTTCGCGGAGGTCCACGACTGCTTCACCATCGCCGAACTGCTGATGTACGAGGCCATGGGCCTGACCGAACGCGGCCAGGGCGCCCGGGCGCTCGAGGAAGGCTGGGTCTTCAAGGACGGCAGGCTGCCGGTCAACGTCTCGGGCGGGCTCAAGGCCAAGGGCCACCCGGTGGGCGCCACAGGCGTCTCACAGCACGTCATCGCGGCCATGCAGCTCACCGGAACGGCCGGGGACATGCAGCTGGCTGCTCCCCGCCGGGCCGCGGTGCAGAACATGGGCGGCGTGGGCATCGCAAACTACGTCAGCGTGCTTGAAGCCGTCTAGGCAGCCGTCTGAAAAGGCAACGCGGGTCACCAACGGCCCATTCCGGCGGACTTTATGGGCCGGATCTGACCCCGCGTTGTTCTTGGGCGCCGTGGGGTCAGGCGTAGTCGTTGTAGAAGCCGCGGCCGCTCTTGACGCCCAGCCAGCCCTTGGCGATGAATTCCTCCAGCATGGGGGCCGACTTGTTCTCGACGCCGGCCAGCTCGCAGTAGTGGTTCTCGATGTCCAGGACCACGTCCAGGCCCACCTCGTCCATGAAACGGAACGGGGTGGTTTCGGATTTGAAGACGTCGGCGAACAGGGCGTCCACGTCCTGCGGCTCCGCGACGCCCTCGGCCACGACCAGCAGGGATTCGCGCTTGATCGCCGCCCAGATCCTGTTGAAGATGAAGCCGGTGCTCTGCTTGCGCACCAGGTGCGGCACCAGCGCGTATTTGGGCAGCTCGGCCATGAGCAGTTCCATGATCTGCGGATCGGTGTGGCCGCTGGACATCAGCTCCACCGAACGGACGGCCGGGGGCATGTAGAAGTGCATGTTCAGGACGCGCTCGGGGCTGCTCACGCCGCCGATGAATTCGGCGGAGGCAAACGAGGAGGAGTTGCTGGCCAGCACGGCGTCCGGGGCCGCCAACTGGTCCAGGTCGGCGAAGATCGCCTGCTTGAGCCCGAGCTTTTCGGGCACCGCCTCGACCACGAGCCACGAATCCTGGAGGGCCTCGGCGAGATTGTCCTTGGCCGCGAGCCGGACCGCCGGGTTGCCGCCGAGCTCTTCCACGGCGCGGTGGCGCTGCGTTGCGATGTACTCGATGGCGGCCTTGGCCACCCCGAGGTTCGTGTCGTAGACGCGCACCTCGGCGCCTTGGAGCGAGAACATCAAGGCGATGCGCCGGCCCAGGGTGCCGCCGCCGATGACAGTGATGGGCCGGT